>JBFWSD010000167.1:0-9034 GCA_050248575.1 Gemmataceae bacterium | reverse complement strand
CTCAACCTGGCATCGACGAGGAAGACCCGGAAGCTCGCTGACGATCCGACCACTCGAGAAGACCCATGAATTCATTCCTGCACGGCATGGTTCGCGCGGTAGCCGAGACCTTCGAACTGCCCGGCCCGATCTTCGAGATCGGTTCCTATCTGGTGCCCGGGCAAGAAGAGTGCGGCAATCTGCGTTCACTGTTCGCCGACAAGCCTTACGTGGGCGTTGACATTCGCCCGGGGCCAGGCGTCGATTGCGTGGGCAATGTCGAGGCCTTGCCGCAGGCGGACTCCTCGGTAGGCACCGTGATCGCGATGAACATCTTCGAGCACGTCCAGCGCTTCTGGCTCGGCTTCGACGAGATCTATCGCGTGCTCCGCCCGGACGGCGCCTTGCTGGTCTCGTGCCCGTTCTATTTCTACATTCACAACTTCCCCAACGACTACTGGCGTTTCACACCCGAGGCCATGTCGCTGCTGCTCGAACGCTATCCACAAAAGATCATCGGCTGGCAGGGCCCGAAGAAGAAACCGCTGCACGTGTGGGCGCTGGCATTCCGCGAGGAATGCCCGACCATCAGCGGCCCGCAGTTTGAACAATATCGCAAGCTGATCGCCGCCTACTGCGATCAGCCCATGCCGCGCCGGCGGCGGCTGCGGTACACCCTGGGACGACTGCTGTTTGGCCGGGGCCCGTTTGCCCCTTATCTCGAGCGGAATAGCTGGGAGAGCGAATGTCGAATCTCCGCACCGACGCGCTGAAGCAGAATACGCCGGCCCTCGGGGCAGAACGCGCCGCCAATCCGGTCCGACGGGAAAGGCTGGCCGAGCAAGGCGGCGACCGCACGGCCTGGTGGGACAGCTTTCTTGACGCTGGCCCCGTCGACGTGTCGGTCTGCATCGTCAACTGGAACTGCCGCGATCTGCTGCGTGATTGTCTGGAATCGTTGCTCGACAGGCCGCAGGGAGTTCGTCTCGAGGTCATCGTCGTCGACAATGCGTCGCAGGATGGCGCGGCCGACATGGTCACCAGCGAATTCCCCGAAGTCACGCTGATCCGCAACGGCGAGAACCGCGGTTTCTCGCGCGGCAACAATCAGGCGGCCCGCATGGCCCGCGGCCGCCACCTGCTCTTCCTCAACAACGACACCCTGGTGCCGGCGGGCACCATCAAACAACTCGTTGATCATGCCGAGGCGCATCCCGAGATCGGCATGATCGGGCCACTCTTGCGCGGCGGCGACGGCACGGTGCAAACCTCGTGGCGCAATCGACCCACGGTGGGCTCGCTCCTGCATCGCACCTGCTTGCTGCGCTGGACCGGCCTGCTGCGCCGCGCCTATCGGCGCTACCGCCGCCACGACATCGACATGCAGCCCCGCGAGGTTGACGTGTTGATGGGGGCCGCCCTGTTCGTGCCGCGGCAAGTCTACGAGGAATGTGGCGGCTGGGATGAGGAGTTCTTGTTTGGCGGCGAGGACCTCGAACTGTGCTTGCGGGTTAGTCGTACGCGCCCGCTGGTGTATCTGCCCGCCGTCGAGATCGTCCACTACGGCCGCGTCAGCACGCGCGCTCACGTTGGCTTCGCGACCACGCAGATCATGGTCGGTTTCGCTCGTTATCTGCGCCGCAGCGGCGTTTCCTCCTTGAGCCTGTTCATGTACAAGCTGCTGGTGACGATCGATGCGCCTCTGCAAATCCTGGTCAAGCTGGGCGAGTACGCCTGGCGGAAGCTGCGTGGCCGGGAAGGGGCGGCCAAGAGCCTGCTGGTCGTCCGTAACCTGACTCATTTTCTCAGTCGCGGCCTGGTCGCGTTCTGGAGAGTTTGACCCGAACCCGCGAGCGTCCCATGACGACGAAGCCTACTGAAGTGATCTGGCAGGAAACGCGCTGCCCGCTGTGCCGCGGTGACGAGGCTGCGCTCATGCTCGAGGTGACCGTCCCACAGGAGAGCACGCCGTATCGGCTGATGCGTTGCCGCGCCTGCGGGATCGGCTATCTGAATCCGCGGCCGACTGCGGAGACGATTGGCCACTACTATCCGCCCGAGTACGCCAACTACCAGCCCCCCGTGCAGAAGCGGGCCAAGAAGCGCTGGAAAGAACAGCTCGAAAGGCTCGTGCTGGCGCGGTTCTTCGGTTACCCGTCGCCGCCGCTCAGCTGGCACGAGAAGTTGATGGCGACTCTGTCGCGCCCGTGGATCGGTCCGCGTGCCGATTCGCTGTCGGCCGTGCCCTTCACCGGCGCGGGCCGCTTGCTCGACTACGGCTGCGGCGCCGGCATCTTTGCCCAGCGCATGCGCCAGCGCGGTTGGGACGTGGTCGCCATGGATTTCAACGAGCACACCATCGAGCAGGTGCGCCGTCGCTACGGCTTGACTGCCATTGCCGGCATGCTGCCGCACCCGGAAATCAACGCCGAGAGCTTCGATGTGGTCACCATGGGCTCGGTCCTCGAACACGTCCACGAGCCCCACGAGTTGATAGCCAGCATCGTCCGCATATTACGGCCCGGAGGGGTCCTGGCCATCTCGGTCCCCAATCTCGACAGCTGGCAGTATCGCTATTTCGGCAAAGAATGGTGGTCGCTGGAACTGCCCCGCCACTTGCTGCACTTCACCCCCGCCACGCTGCGCCGGTTGATGGAGACGCACGGGCTGGTGGTGCGCGACCTGGTGCTGCCGGGCCGCACCGGCTGGATGCGCCGGTCGCTGTCGCTGGCACGCAAGGCGGGCCGCAACGACCTGTTCGTCAAGATCGGCCGCTGGCCCCTCGTCCCCAGCCTGCTCACCCACTACACCGTGCAGACCCAGCAATCGGACTGCATCCAGGTCATGGCCACCAAGCCCGGCAAGCCCATACGTCAGAGCGCTTGAACCTTACTTCTCAGATTAGCGCGGTGCCACGGACTCAGGTTCCGCGTCGGGCTGAAGGGGATGGCGCAGCCAGATCTTCAATTCGCGGCCGCGCACGAACAGGGCCGCATGATGCGCGGGCCGCAATCTCCAATCGTGCAGATGCCAGTCGGCCGGCGCAGGATCGAGGTCGGCGTCCACCTCGAATCGCGTGATAGACACCGACTCGGTCCTCACCGCGAAGCGATCGAGTGGAAAAGCCAGCCCCATGCCGCGCGCCTTGATGTAGGCCTCTTTCAACGTCCAGATGGCGAAGAAGCGCTCGGCCCGCTCGTGCGGGGCAGCCCGCTCCACTTGCTCGATCTCCACGGCCGAGAAAGAGTGATGCGCGATGCCGAGCAGGTCACGGCGTTCGTTGACGTGCTCGACGTCGACACCGATGTCGCGCTCGCGGGCCACGCCCAGCAAGAGGACACCGGCCGAGTGCGACAGATTGAAGCGTAGCCCTTCCAGCCCGAGCATTGCGATCTCGGGCCGGCCGTGCCCGTTGGCGCGGAAACGCCAGGCGGCGGGCTCGAGCGCCGCGTAGCGGCTCAACATGGCCCGCACGAGCCAGCGGCCCGCCAGGAACATTTGCCGGGCGCCTTCATGCCGATAGCGCTCGTAGCGCTCCTTTTCTTCCCCGGAAAGCCAGTCGCGGCAAACACGCTCGAGAAGTTCCGCGGGCAGTTCGTCCACCGAGACATGCCAGAGATCCACCTCGTCGTTGCCAGGGCCGAGCAGCATGGGGCCGGCCTCCTCTTCACGGCTTGGCTGGAAGTTTGTCGATCCATTGCCGGAGCAGCTTGCCCGCATGTTCATCGACGTGGGCCGAGGCGAGGGGCGGCATCTGCCCTTGCCCGCGACGGATCATGCGTTGATACAGCATCGACTGTTCCGGGTTGCCCGGTGCGATCAGCTGAGCGTCCTTCAAGTCGAAGGCGGCCTGATTCGGGCGTACGCCAACGAGCCCCATCTTGTCGAGCGGTGTGTTGAATTCGAGGTCGATGGCGGCGTTGCCCCCGCCCGCAACCACGTGACACTGGGCACAGTTGGCATGCAGATACGATCGGGCCCGCGCTTCCAGATCAGCTTTGGGATCATCGGGATCGACAAGTTTCGGCAGGGCCGCGGGCCGCTTCGGCAGCTTGCCCTTGAACACGTTGATGTGCTCGAGCGTTTCGAGCTGGTTGGCGTGCACGCCGCCGTAATCGTGGATACGGTTCATCTGCAGCGTCGACAGGCCAAGTACGAAGTTGGTGGCGCGGCTATGGCAAACCATGCACTCGGCGCGGCTGGGATAGTGCCAGACCTGCTTCTTGCCGCCGCCCAGTGAATACTCGACGTCCTTGCCCGCGCGCGGCACGAGTTCGGCATCGGTCTGGTCGTCGTTCCACAGGTAGGAGTAGCCCGCCCATTCTGCCTGTTGCTTGACGAGCAACCTGGTCTCGATGCGTCTGCGCGCCGGGCCGTCGCCGAGCGAAAAGGTCTTCACCAGCACGGCGCCATCCGGGAAGTCCCAGCCCCGCTTGTCCTTGAAGGTGATCTGCGCCGCGCCGGGCAAGGCCAGGAACCGTTCCTTGCTGGCCCCGTCCGACCAGAGCGGAGCGATGACCGAGTAAGGAATCAGCCCGGGGTCGGTCCGGTGATCCTTGACCGAGGTGAACAGGCCCGTATCGCTGAGCCTGGTCGGGAACTTCGGCGGATTCTCTTGGCGGGGCGTTGGTTCAAGGCGGTAGAGAGCCCCATCGTGGTCGACGATCAACAGCTCGCCGCGCGAATCGAGGCCGAAGCCGCTGATGTGCAAGGGCGAATCGGCCAGCTCTTGATGCCAGGTGACCTTGCCCTTCTGGTGGCGGATGCCCCAGATCTTGCCCGTGGACCAGTCGCCGTAGAGATAGGCCCCGTTCAGGTCGGGCAGCAACTTGCCCCGATAAACCACGCCCCCTGTGAGCGAGCGGGCCTCGGAGTGATGATGTTCGGCAATCGGTTTCGAGATCGGCGTCGGCCCTTGCTGGCGCTGCGGATAGAAGGGGTGGCTGCCCTCGACCAGGCTCCAGCCATAGTTGGCGCCGCGTTCAACCAGGTAAACGGTCTCCCACAGGTCCTGGCCGTTGTTGCCGACCCAGATGTCGCCTGTGGGGCGATCGACATGGATGCGCCACGGATTGCGGAAGCCGTAGGCGTAGGTTTCCGGCCGGGCCTCCTTCACCTTGAGAAAGGGATTGTCGCGGGGCACGCTGTAGGGCCGGTCCTTGTCGGGATGATCCACGTCGATGCGCAGCACCTTGGCCAGCAGCTTGGTGAGGTCCTGGCCCGTGATGTCGGTATCGGAGTCGGAAGTGCCGTCCCCCGAGGTGACGTAAAGCATGCCATCCGGGCCGAACGCCAGGTCGCCGCCGTTGTGCCCGTTCGACTTCCACTCGATGATGACTTTCTCGGACTTCGGATCGCAAGCATGCGGCGCCTTGCGGTCGATGGTGAAGCGCGACACGCGGGTGAACTTTTCCTGTTCAGGGCGGAAACGCTGCCCGGGCACGTCGCGGTCGTCCTTGGTGACCGGGCCGTTGCTGCCCACGAACAGGTAACCGTTCTTCTCGAAATCGGGATGGAAGGCCACCCCATAGATGGTGCGGTCGATGTCGAGCAGGACTTCGAACTTGCTGGTCTCGTCGCTGTCGAGAACGCGGAAGATGCGGCCCGCCCCGACCCAGGCGATCTTCTGATTGACCACCAGAAGATGGCGTGAGCCCGGTTCGTGGGCCACGGCAATCAGGTGATCGATCTTGAGCTTGGGGAAGGCCCGCTGAACCCGATAGGGGGGCGGCGGCTCGGGCGTGCCCTCCACGCGCGACTTCGTCCATGGAATGCGCTTGTCGATGCCCACGGCGGGCTTCGGGTCGTCGGCCCCCGCACCGGTCAGGGCCTCCCAGGCGGGCCACGTGGCCAGTACAGCCAGGAAAATCGCAGTCAATCGCATGACAGCTCCTCACTTACTCCCAGGCAGGAGTCGCTCGATTGTATCACGCGGGCCGAGGCTGTTCATCGCCCCGCCTGGAAAAAAGCCCGCCGGGGCCGAAAAGTAACAGCTGGCCCCCGCGTCTTGAACTGCCTCACCCTGACTGGTAAGCTCAAGCCTTCGGCGAGCGATCGTCCTCCCGTCATCGGCTCGTCGCTGCCTCCAATTGCGTCACACCTTTTGAGGTCCGTTCCATGCCCCTCGCGCTTGTCTGTCCCCAATGCCGTAAAAAGCTCAACGTTCCCGACCAGGCCGAGGGCCGCAAGGTCAAATGTCCCGGCTGCAGCCATATCTTCGTGGCCCAGGCCGCGGCCGGTGCGAATCCGCAGGCAGGTGCTCCGGCCAATCCGCAAGCTCCGGCCCGGCCGTCGCAGGTGAAAGGGCAGCCCGCGCCAAGACCGACGCAGGTAAAGACGGAGCCGACGCAACGTCCATCTCGGCCCTCGCAGGTGAAGCCCGAAACCGAAGGGCGGCTTTCCGAGCTGAAACTCGAAGACATGCCCGGCGGCAACGCCGTGGGCAATGACCTTAACAGCCTGACGCCGACCACGCCGCCCGCTGAGACCAATCCCGTCAAACAAGGCAAACAGACGTTGCTGCGCGTGATCGTCTTCTTGCTCTGTGCCATCGGCGCTGCCAGCTGCGGGCTCTTGTCGAAGATCTGGCTCGATGTGGTTGCCCGGGAGAAGCAACAGCTCACGCCCGAGGCCCTCTTGCTGGCCCAGATGCTGGGTGGCGAAGATGCCGTCAAGGAGACGCTGCAGCGCATGCACAAGCTGACCATGATCAGTTACTTGCTGATGGCGGCCGCCGTGCTGGCCATCGTCTGCGGCGTGCGTGCCTTCCGGGCCAAGGGGCTGCTGCCCGGCCTGGTGCTGCTGGTGGTCATTCTGAGCCCGCTCTTTCTGCTGGCCACGGTGTCGCTACAGCAGATGAAAGAGAAGCCGGTGATTCTGATCTTCTTCATGCCCCTGGTGTTCGCCGGGCTGATCTGTCTGCTGCTGCGCGAGCGCAGCCCGGGCACGGGCAAGCTCAGTCTTGGTATCGACCTTCCGCTGGCAATCGGCGGGCTGGCCGTGGTGGGCGTGGCGGCTTACGTGCAACTCTTCCCCAGCCAGGGCTCACTGGGCGCGGACGTCAAGGAACTGATCGCCCGGTTGGAGCAAGAAAAGGGCACGGACCAGCTTGGCGATCGGCCACCGGATGATGGCCTCAAGGATCGCGGCCGGCCCAAGGAGAAGGATCGTCCCAAGGTCGTGAATCCTCCGATGGATCCGGTGGTGGTCGGTGGCCCGGAACAGGTGGCCATCGATGCAGATATTCAGCAGCTGGTCAAGGCGCTGGCCAACCTCGACGTGGGCACGTACCGGACCTGGCTGTCGAGCGATCCCGGGGCTCTCGAAAGTTTTGAGCAACGCATCCAGTTTTCGCGCAACGGCCGCAATGCCGCATTCACGGCCACGGAAATTCTGCACGATTTTCGTGCGCAGCTGATGAGCGGGCACGCGCGCCGCACGCCCGGACTCCTGGCCAATGACGATGAGGCGAGCGTCTTTATCGTCATCCGCCACGAGTATGGTTCCGGAGACTATTACAAGCTGAGCTACCGGCGCAAGCAGGGGAGCTGGAAGCGCGTCGGCATCGATTATAAAAATCTGAACGATCCACTCGTTTTGCCCGTGAGTGGATTGAGGGACCTGTTTCCAGCAAACATGGCCGTGAAGCCGTTCGACGGGTTGCCCGGCTTCAAGGACGAGAAACTTGCCAAGACGCCCGAAGAGGCACGGGCGCTCTTGAAGCAAGAATACCCCGACGCAGAGTTCAACGATCAGGGGCAGCTGGTCAGCTTCAAGAAGGATTTCGTGGTGCTCAGCGGCGTGGCACAGGCCAAGGCGTTCTTCAAGGTGCTGTCGCCCGCCTTCCAGGACAAGCAAGTGCGCGTGATGGCCGAATACATCGACGATGCCGACCTGGCCCGGCTCGCCGGGCTGTCGCAGCTCGACACCCTCAGGCTGAACGGCAGCAATGCTGCCTACACCGAGAAGGGGCTGGCCGGGCTCAAGAACCTGACCAACCTGAAGAGACTCGAGATCAAGGCGCCGGCCGCCACGGATGGTTGGCTCAGCATCCTTCAAGGCATGACTGGGCTGGAAGAGCTGAAGCTGCAATCGCGCGTTACCGACGCCGGGCTGGCTCATCTCGCCGGCCTGACCGGGCTGACCGAACTCAGCCTCGGCGCCAACTACATCCAGGGACCCGGACTTGCTCAGCTCGAGAAGCTCAGCAGGCTACGCAGCCTCGACCTGGCGCGGAACAGCTTGACGGGGACCGGGCTGCAGGAACTGGCCTCGTTGCCCGATCTGTCGAGCCTGGACCTGGCAGGCAACAGCATCGACGATGCCGGCCTGAAGAACATCGCCGGATTGAGAGCACTCCACTGGCTCGTCTTGGCGGACAATGTCTTGACCGGCGCCGGACTGGCAAGCCTGCGCGACCTGCCCAGGCTCAACCGAATCGTGCTGGCCCGGAATCGCCTGACCGGCGTGGGCCTCGAGCACCTCAACGGGCCGGTCCCGGAAGGCGGCCTGACAATCGACGTCGATGACAATCCTCTCGAGGACGCCGGCATCGCCGTATTGGCCGACATGGTTCGCGCCGGGATCGAGGTCAACGTGACCGATGAGTTGCGGGCGCGCGTGCGGCAACGTCTGCGCACCGACCCGCATCTCTGGGATGTCAATAGCCTCGTCTTCGCACCGGACGGCAACACGCTGGTCTCGGGGGGCAGCCGTTCCGACATCAAGCTCTGGGATGCCGCCACGCGCAAGGTGCGCGACAGCATCTTTGCCGACGACAACTCGCCCATCCGCATTCTGGCGTTCAGCTCCGATGGCCGCCTGCTGGCCGCCAATGCGGGCAACCTGTTCGTGTGGAACGTCGCCGACGGCAAGAGACTCCACCGACACTACACTTCCGGCAGCCCCCGCGGTCTTGTCTTCCTGGCCGGCGACAAGACTCTGCTGCTTGGCAGCGAGTCTTATGGCGACAAGCACCAGGGCCTGCTGCTGTGGGGGCTGGGGGACGACGAAACGCGCAAGCTGACCGCGGCCCCCTATTCGGTGAAAGCGCTGG
>JBFWSD010000166.1:0-9069 GCA_050248575.1 Gemmataceae bacterium | reverse complement strand
CCTCGACCCCGATCAGGCGGTCAAGGAACAGTACGAGACGGTCAAGATCCTGACGGCCGATGGCAAGATCTACCAGGGTATCGTCGCCGATGAGAACGATGCGCGCATCATCCTGAAAGACGCCACCGGCGTGAGGAAGGTCATTCCCAAGGCCGACATCGAGGAACGCCTGAAGGGGGCCTCGCTCATGCCCAAGGGGCTGGCCAACTTCATGACGCAGGCCGAGCTGATCGACCTGGCCCGGTTTCTCTCCGAACTTGGCAAGCAAGGGCCGTACGCGGTTCAGACACGGCCCACGCTCAGGCGTTATCGCTTGCTCAAGAACCCGGCCGAAGTGATCCGCGCCGGCATCCCCGACGATGAGGCCCTGCAAGATCATGTCCTCAATCGCGACGATTCGGCGTGGCAGGCGCTCTATGCCCAGGTGAGCGGCAACCTGCCCCTCGACGAGGCCGTTCTCCGCAGCGGCAATCACAAGGTCGTCTATCTCAAGGGGGCCATCGAAGTGAAGTCGCCGGGCAAGGTCCGCCTTCGCCTCGACGCCATCGACGGCGTTGCCTTCTGGATCGACGGCAAACCGGTCAAGCTGACCGAGCCGATCGTGATCGCGGAGCTGCCCATCGGCAAGCACGAGCTGCTCTTCCGCATCGACACCGCCAAGCGGGCCAAGCCCACCTTCCGCGTCGACTATCAGAAACTGGTCGATGGCGGCGCCGACGCCGTGCTCGTGAACGGCACATGAAAGCAAACGGCCGGAGCACGAAGTTGCCTTGGTGCTCCGGCCGCTCACGATCCAACCCGGCTACTAGGGGCTCGATTTGTTCACCTTGGTGGTGAAGTGCAGGTCCTGCATCTGGATCTTGCCCGCGCCGGCCACGACCTGCTCGAGCTCCTGCTCGGGCAACTCGGCTGCCTGGTGTTGTTGCTCATCCAAGACGCTTTGCTGCTGCCGCGTTTCCATGTCAACCTCCGAGATTAGTGGTGTATGACTTCCAGGTAGCGGGTTCATGCTCCCTGGTCCATTACACCTGGGTATGCAAAACCAGCAGCGCTGTGGGACAAAAAAAAACCGGCCCCCGAAGAGACCGGTCGGTGGAGAAGTCTGGCAACGTCGATCAGGGCCGCGGTCCCGGACCGGGCCGCGGGCCGCCAACTCGCGGCGGCCCGCCGGTTCGCGGCGGCGCGTTCGGTCGGGGGGTCTTGTTCGGCGCAGGCATGCGCTGCCAGGCGGCGGCATGATTGGCCTGGGCACGCTGCAGGTTCAGCGCTTGGGTCGGGGCGCCGCGCGTGATCTTCATGGTGCTCGGATCCACGGGCGGCTTGACCGGCACGGGCGGCTTCGTCGTCAGCGGCGGCTCTCCCTTGGGCAATTCCTTCATGAACGGGGCGCTGCCGAGCGCCTTGTCGAGTTGCACGCCGCGTTGCTGCGGTGTGATCTTCTGCCCTTTCAGGCTTTGCGTGAGCTGGTTGTCGACCTTGGCAAGATCGCCGAGGCGCTGGCCCAGCTTGCCGTCCTGGTGGAAGAAGTTGGCGGGCACCTTGCCGTTGAAACGACGCCACCAGCGATCGACTCCCTGGTTGAAACTCAGCGGATTGTTGCCCCGCCAGTACTGCTGCAAGACGGCATTGGCGAGCGCCCCGTATTGATCGGCATGATGCAGGGCGTAGTTGGCGAGCTGGCCCGAGGGGACGTTGTCGACCACAGCTTCCGTGGCCGCGTAGCGGGTGCCCGCATCCGCGGCGGCGGCGGCCAGTGCATAGTCGTCGTAGTATTCCTCGGTCGAGTCGTCGTCGGAGCCATCATCCGAGTCATCGGTCGAGTTGTTGCCGTTATTGTCGGAGCTGGCTTCTTGTTGCTTGACATAGGCGGCAAAGGCTTCGGCGGCCTCCTTGAGCTGGGCCAGGGCCTCGGGATTATTGGCCAGCAGCTCGGCCCAGTTGTCGGTCGTTTGCTGCTGTTCCTTGGCTTGCTGGGTGTTGAGCCCGTCGAGCAGCTTGAGCATGCCTTGCTTGTCTTGCTGATAGAGGGTGCCCACCAGCGTCGTCAGCGGCAGATGCTGCTGCATGATCCGTAAGACTTGTGGGTATTTACGCAGCAGCCGCGCCGAGGGCTGAAGCTCCTTCGGTGCCGCGTTGACGACCGAATCGTCAGTCGCCTTGTTGAGCGAAACGACGAGCTTGGGATCCTGGGCGACTTCAAGGATCGCCTGGCGCACTTCGGGTGGATACTGGGCCAGTGTGCTGGCCGCCTCGCGGGCCATGGCTAGCTTGCCGGGCAGATCGGTCGGTGGCTTCGGCAAGGGAAAGGGGGGCTGGGCCACGCTGGCCTGCGTGACCGCCAGGAGCGCACCCGTGAGTATCATCGCCTGGAGCTTCATGAAGTGTTCCTCCGTTCAAGCAGATGTGATCCGTGCAGCCATCGCATTCTAGCATTGCTGCCCCGGATGCAAAGGGAAACCGGTCCCCGGGCGAAATCTTCCTGGAAAAAACTCGGCCCGCCAGGGAAAAACCGGGGCCCGGGGCAGGGGGGAAAAAAAACTTGTAACCGACAGCCCGCTTGCCGGAAGAGAATGGCTGTAACGGATGAGGGCATCAACATGGCACATGGCTTGAACAACGTCTTCCGCCACCTGAGGCAACTCCTCGCGGGCGCCGCGGCCGACGAAAGCGACGGGCAACTGCTGGAGCGCTTCGCCACCCGACACGAGGAAGAGGCCTTTGCGGCCCTCATGCAACGGCACGCGCCGATGGTGCTCAACGTTTGCCGCCGCCTGCTCGTCCGCGACCAAGATGTGGAAGACGCTTTCCAGGCTACTTTCCTGGTGCTGGCGCGGCGGGCCGCCTCCCTCGAACGTCGCGCTTCCGTGGGTGGCTGGCTGCACGCCGTCGCTTTCCAGACTTCACTCAAGGCCCGCTTCCTGTCGGCACGACGACATTCCCGCGAACAACCACTCATGACCGAGCCAACGCAGCACAGCGACCCTGCAGCGGGCTGGGACGATCTGCGTCCCGTCCTCGATGAGGAACTGAACAAGCTGCCCGACAAGTACCGGGCGCCCATCGTGCTCTGCTACCTGGAAGGCAAGAGCAACGAAGAAGCGGCGCGGCAACTATGCTGGCCCACCGGCACCGTGAAGGGGCGGCTGGCCCGCGCCCGCAATTTGCTGCGCGATCGACTCGGCCGCCGCGGCGTGGCGCTATCGGCGGCGGCGCTGGCAACCTTGCTCGAAACACATGCCGCGTCGGCCGCGGTGCCGGCCGGGCTTGTCGATACCACCCTGCGTTCTGCCCTGTTGTTTGCCGCCGGCGCCGAGGTGTCGGCGGGCAGCGTTTCCACTTTGACCGAAGGAGTGCTCAAGAACATGTTCGTGACCAAGATGAAAGTGGCGGCCGTCCTTGCGGTGCTGGTGGTTGGCGTCGTTGGCCTGGCCGCCTGGGGGTATCACCATCTAGCCCTGTCGGGAGTGGCCACCACGGCCACGGTGGTGCCGGATGAAGAGAAGCCGAAGATCACGCCCGATCCGCTGGCCACGCGCGACATGGGCAAGAGCGGCCTGGTCGTACAGGTCAAGCCGATGGTGACCCGGCTGGCGGCGGACGATCCGCTCCAGGTGGCCCTTCACTTCACAACACCCGAGGGGCCGATCACGCCCAAAGAGTTTCCTGGAAATTTCTTGCGCTTTCGCACGCTCGAGTCGCTCACCTTCAAGTTCACCACGCCAAAGGGAGTAGTCGAGCTGCAAGGGACTGGCATCTCGGCGCTGAAGATCGCCGTCGCGGAAATGCCGCTCTACTACCAGCCAACCTTCTTTCTCACGCTCACGCGCGACGGCCTGCGGATTGCCGATGTCGTCGAGGTGCGCGGCGGCACAACCACCTGGGCGGGCGGCAAGAAGGCGCCGCTCGACCTTGCGGGTGTGGCCACGCTCGAAATCTCCGGCGCTCTGGTCCGCGACAAGATGGAACCGATCACGTTCACCACGGCGCCGGTCAAGCTCGAGTTGGCTGCCCGCCATGTCAAACCGCTGGCGGAAGAAATCGCCATGGCCCGGGCCGACATCAAGAAACACTTCAATATCGAGATCAAGGAAGCACCCGAGGTGCGCGAGAACAAGGCGGGCAACCGGCTCTTCTGTTTCCGCCACGTCCACCTGCCTCCCCTTGCCTCGAACATCTATAGCGTGGAGATGACGCCTGCCGGCGTGATCAAGGGACGCGAGGTGCGCGAACGCTTCGACTGCGTGGCCCGCGGCACCCTCGTCGAGGGGGAACACGGCCCGCTGCCCATCGAAAAACTCCGCGTCGGCGACCGCCTGTGGGGATACGATCCGGCACGCGGGGAGAAGACTCTCGTCACGGTCCGCTTCGTCCGCACGGCACACAGTGATAAGACGCTGCTGTTCGCGGGCAGCCTGCGCGTGACGGCCCACCATCCGGTCTTCGTCAATGAAGAATGGCGACGTGCCGGGTCGATCGAGCCGACCGATCGGCTCCTGGGCCACGACCTGAAGCAACACCCTGCCGGTGCGCCAATCGTGCTGCACGAGCCCATCGACATCTACAATGTCAGCGTGGATGGCCCGCACACGTTCTTCGCAGGCGGTTTCCTGGTGCACAACAAGGATCGGACTTACTCGGCCGGGCTGGACGATCCGTGGTATCTGTTGTGGCCCGAGTTGCTGCCCGCGTCGAAGTAACGGAAATAACAAACCCCGCAGGATTCGCCGCGCGAATCCTGCGGGGTCTTTGCTTTTGCGCTGTTGCTTCGGGTCAGTTCGAGCCGGGCAACGGTGGTTTCGGCAGCGGCGGCTTCGGCAACGGCGGCTTCGGGAACGGGGGCTGCTGGTTCGGGCTCGGGAAGTTGGGCATCGGCGAGCCGCCCGGCGACGATTGTAGCATGGCCCGCATGTTGCCTTGCTGGAACAACGACGCACTCGAATTCTGGTGTGACAGGGCAATGTCGTAGTTGGACAGTTGCCGCTGCAGGGCGGTGTAGTAGCTTTCGTCGCCCGCGGAGGCCGGCGCGAACTTCAACCCTTTCGCGGTCATGAAATCGACCACTTCGGCGATCGTGTTCCCCCTCAGCTTCCAGTTGCTGAAGTAGCTGGCCACGTTGGGCTGCTGCAGCACCTTGGTGGCATTCTGCAATTCGGTGAGGAAGCGCTTGGCCGAGACGTACTGGGTGGACGGCGTGTTGGCGATGTTGTTGCGCAGCCGATTGACCATGTTATCGACGCTCTGGATCAGGCTGCGCAGAGTGGTGGGATCGACGCGGTTCATGGTGGAGGCCTGGTTGACGGCTTCCTTGGAGAGCTTTTCGACCGCGGCGCGATCCTTGTCGTAGGTGGAATCGGTAAGGGCAAAGGGCCACTGCAAGTTCTCGAGATTGTCGAGGATGCCGACGCTGCCCTCGGTGCGGCCCGTGCTGATGTTGATGTGTTGCAACATCGTGGGATCGATGGGCATGGAGGGCACATACGCAGGAGCCGCCGAGAGTCGCTGGATATCGAGCAAGAGATCGTTGAGGGCCTTGCCCGACCAGATCTCGGTGAGCGGCGGGTCGTTGCGGCTGCGCTGGAGTTGTTCCTGGCGTGAGCGCTCACGCTTCTCTTCCGGGGTGGGCAGCACGCTTTGCTCGTAGAGGTATTCATCGATGGCCTTGCGGCGCGTGACCTGCTTTTCTTGCAGGATTTTTTCTTTTTGCATGTAGGTTTTTTGCGTATCGAGCATGAGCTGCCCCTGGGCGTTGATGACCGAGGCGGCGCCGTAGAGGTTGCCCGAATAGGGGTTGTAGAAGTTTCCGTAATAGGGGTAGTAGCCAGGATAGAACTGGGCGCTGGCCGCGCCCGTCGAGACGGCGATCGTCATCAGGGCAGCCGCGCCGTGCCACAGGGTCTTCATGAAGTCTCTCCTCTTGGTAAGAAGCCCGGCTCGTGCTGAGCTTCGGAATTCGCCGGTCCTCTCTACTACTACTTGTCGTCTTTGTCGTCTTTCTCGGGTTCGATCACGGGGGGCAACTTGCCCTCGGGGATCAGCTCTTTCCACGCCTTGTAGGCTTTTCCCCACTCTTCCTTGGAGCCGGCGGGGTTGAACTGGATCTTGCGGCCCGCCGGGGCCAGCCTCTGCAAATGCCACTGGGCCAGGCCGCGAATGGCCATCTTGTCGTGCTTCAAGTATTCGATCAGCATCTCGTAGCATTCGGGGCAGGAGGTGATCTCGTCGCCGAAGCTGTGCAGCAGATGCATCACGATGGCAGCCTGCCCGGGCTCGAACTTGGCCTTTTCGATGAGCTGCTTGTAGAGAAGCTGATCCTGACCGGGGGCACGACCAATCCAGTGGCGCAGCGTGAGCACGGCGGTGTCCCACAGTTCCATGTCCTTGGTGGTGAGCAGGGCAGTGCCCAGACGTTCGAGGTTGTCGGTCGCCCCCATGATGCGGATGGCTGCTTGCCTCATCTTGGGGTCCGGGGAGTTGACGAAGACGGAGATGGCGTGATCCACCCCTTTGCCCAGGATGATCTTGCGGAGCAGTTCAACCGCCACCTTGCGCTTGACCCCTTCGGGCGAGACGGCAAAGTCCGCAGGCGCAGCCCACGGGGGCAGCTTATCCAACTGTGCGGGCTGCTTGTCGCAGCCATCCACGTTGTCCCAGTGCAGCAGCGCCGGGCCGGGGGGCGCCTGCATCTTGTAATGCTCGCAATCCGTCTTCACCATGACCTTGCCCTCCAGCACGAGCAAGACCACGTCCAGCCCAGGCACGTCTTCCGGCCCGGGCTTGGTCGTGAAGTGAGCCCCCTTGTGCCAGCGGCCGAACACCTCCATGCTCACGCGCGCCTTGGGCTCGAGCAACGTGATCGTCCAGACCTGGTCGCGGAAGCGGACGTCGACCTTGGCCTCGCCTTCCTTCTTCTCGTTGGCGAAGGAGATCCAGCCCCGATCGAGCGTGACGTCGAGTTCCCGCGCCGGATTCTCGTGCAGGATGACGGCCGTCTCGATCAAGGGCAGCGGCGCGCGGCGGTCGAGATTGTCGACCAGGTCCAGCTCCACGCCGCTCTTGAGCGAAATCTCCGCATAGGGAACGCCGAGCACCAGGTCCTTGGTGAAAACCTCTTCCCCCTGCTTGATGGGCAACCACTCCTTGCCGATGGCCTCGCGCCGGATGACGGAGGCATCGGGGGACTTCAAGGTGCCGACGGCCACGCGCTTGGCGTCGTCGGCCCGGGCTGGCACGGCTGCCAGCACCAGCAGTAGCGGAAGAAGATAGCGGACTCGTCGGCTTGCTTGGATCGTCATCATCGATTCGCCGTTGGGATTGGATTTCGGCTCAGAACAACAACTTTCCCATTGTAAGCGCCCCACGCGTCCAGGGGAAGCGCGTGGGCAATTTGAGGGAAAGAAACCCTCAGCCCCTGTGGTTGCCATTCATCACTTGTTCACACACGAACTCAGATTTTTGATTTTCCAGTTCCCTTTCGCAGTCGCATCGGGCAAACTCGAAAACGAACTGCAAGGTGGTTTGTTGGCTCGATCTCTCACTGGCCGCGAAACAGGAACGCGGCCGGGCAAACCATCCAGAGGCAGAGAAGGATCTCGAGGAACACCATGTCGATCGACAAGATCCGGCGCATCCGGCTCGGCACGCCCGCCGCGGCGGACGCCTTCCACACGCTTCGAACGCTCCTGAGCCCGCAGGGCGATGTTGTTTCTCCGAAGAGCCGCCAGCTTACCGAGTCGCTCTTCGGCGAGCCCTTGCCCCCCGCGCGCGTTGTTGAACGCATCTGCAGCGACGTCCGCCAGCGCGGCCTCGACGCCGTCCTGCACTACACCGAAAAACTCGACGGCGTGAAACTCACGCCCGAAAAAGTCCGCGTGCCCGCCAGTGAGCTGGTCGAGGCGCACAAGGGCGCAGAGCGGCCCTTCCTCGATACGGTCCGCCGCGTCCGCCAGAACATTCTCTCCTTTCAGATGGGCGTCCTGCACAGCGACGCCATCCTCAGCGTGGCGGGCAGCCACGAACTGAAGATGCGTTACCGCCCGCTGAAACGGGTCGGCCTGTGCATTCCGGGCGGCGCGGCCGCGTATCCTTCCACCCTGCTGATGACCGCGGTGCCCGCCCAGGCCGCCGGCGTGGAGCAGATCGCCGTGGTCATGCCGCCCAGCCCGCACGCGGGCTACAACCGCGACATGCTCGCGGTCTGCCGCGAGCTGGGCATTACCGAGGTCTACCGCGTCGGCGGCGCCCAGGCGGTGGCCGCCCTCGCTTACGGCGTCGACAACATCCGCGCCGTCGACATGATCGCCGGGCCGGGCAACCTCTTCGTCACACTCGCCAAGCGCCACGTCTTT
The DNA here is from genome assembly GCA_050248575.1 of Gemmataceae bacterium. Taxonomy (GTDB): domain Bacteria; phylum Planctomycetota; class Planctomycetia; order Gemmatales; family Gemmataceae; genus JBFWSD01. The sequence continues at coordinate 724 of JBFWSD010000166.1, read as the reverse complement.
GGCCACGTGGCCATCGACATGCTCGCCGGGCCCAGCGAAGTGGTGGTGCTCGCGGACGACAGCGCCAATCCGGCCTTCGTCGCCGCTGACTTGATCGCCCAGGCAGAACACTCACCCGGCGCCAGCATCCTGATCACCTGGCACGAGCCCCTGCTCGATCAGGTGGAAACGGAGATCAACAAGCAGCTGGCCACCTTGCCGCGCGGCGAGCTTGCCCGCGACAGTTTGTTCCAGTTCGGGGCCCTCGTCCATGCTGCCAGCGAGGCCGAGGCCATCGCCTGCAGCAACGACATCGCGCCCGAGCACTTGCACGTGGCCACCCGCTATCCCGAATCGATCGTCAACGAGTTGACCCACGCCGGGGCCATCTTCCTGGGCCACTACGCGCCGGTGGCCCTCGGCGACTACGTGGCCGGGCCCTCACATGTACTACCCACGGGCGGCACTGCGCGTTTCGCCAGTGGACTGTCCGCCAACGATTTTGTGCGGCGCTCCAGCATCATCACCTACACGCCCGACGGGCTGCGCCGCGTGGCCGACGATGTGCGCTTGCTGGCCAACAAGGAAGGGCTCACCGCCCACGCCGCCAGCATCGATGTTCGTTTGCGAACGGCCCGCCAGGTCGACGGCCGCTCCGAACGCGCCCAGCCGATTGTCACGCAGTCGAACTGAAAGAAACGCAGAAGTCAGATGCAGAAGTCAGAATGCAGTCAGAATAGATCGG
>JBFWSD010000165.1:0-9163 GCA_050248575.1 Gemmataceae bacterium | reverse complement strand
TCACGGTGTGCCCACACCTCCCGTACCTGTTCGAGAGACTTCGGAGGTCATTCATGTCGTTCCCGTCCCGTCCCACGCCGAAGCTGCGCCGTGCCTTCACGCTGATCGAGTTGCTGGTGGTGATTGCCATCATCGGGATTTTGATTGCGCTCTTGTTGCCCGCCGTGCAGAAGGTGCGCGAGGCCGCCAACCGAACCCGGTGCACCAATAATCTCAAACAGATCGGTCTGGCGATTCACAACTATGAAAGTGCTCAGCGCTCGTTCCCGCCCGCGGCGATGCGGCACACCACGAACTCCTGGATGCACGCCCCGTCGTTCTGGTATTATATTCTGCCCCAGATGGAGCAGATGAACGCTTATCGCGACTCGAAGGCGACCTCGAACTTTCACTTCCTGGGAGGCAATGCCGACACGACAACCGTGGCGGTCTATGCCGGGATCGCGTATCCGTACATGGTGTGCCCGTCCAGCCCGTTGCCCAAGTGGAATACCCATCCGGGCCGCTACAACCCAGGAACCATCCAGGAACCTTCGTACGCCGTGTCGCTGGGGGCCGACGATCACCCCTCGGTCTACAACGGCTACCGCGGCCCGATCTCGGATGGCGGCGTGATCGTTCTCCTCGGCGGCGTCGAGATGAAAATGATCACCGATGGCACCACCAACACGCTCATGATCGGCGAGCAATCGGACTGGGTCTACAACGGATCCGGCGTGCAAGCCGATCCGCGTTCTTCGTCCGGCTCGGGCGCCTTCATGGGCAACTCTTACGTGATGAAGCCGGCCGGCCCCGGTTCGCTGGCGGTCGCGGCTTGCAGCGACAGCGGGGGCAGCAAGAATTGCGAACGCTGCTACAACGTGACCACCGTCAAGTACAAGCTCGGCTTCCGCAACAACACCTTCGAGTCCGCTGGGGACGTTACCTGTAACCACCCGTTCCTCTCGGCCCATCCCGGCGGAGCCAACATGCTGTTCGCGGATGGCCGGGTCGCCTTCCTCACGGAGAGCCTGGATATCGCCGCGCTGCGGAACCTGGCCAACCGCGACGACGGCAACGTCGTGCAACTGCCCTGACGTGGAGATACCATGACCGAGCGCGCTATCTGTCTTGCTTTCCTTTGCCTTGTCGTGGCTGGTTGCGGCAAGAGCGAGGAGGAACCCAAGGGCGAAGTGAAGGGCACGGTCACCTTCGCGGGCGAACCCGTCACCGAGGGCTACGTGTCTTTCTTCAACCAGCAGCGCGGGATCGAATTCGAGGTGCCCATCGAAGAGGAGGGCACCTTCGTCGTTCGCAGCCGTGAAGGGAAGACGATTCCTGCCAACCTCGAATACGTGGTGACCGTGCGCCCCTTGCGCGTGGTCGGCAACCCGCCCGGGGACAAGTCCGCTCCCTTCGAGATGGACAAGGAAGCCCCCAACATCCCGGAGAAATACCGGCAGTCGAGCAGCAGCCCGCTCAAGGTCACCATCAAGGAAGGGGACAACGAGGTAAAGGTGGAGATGCTGCCCTGAGCTGAATCAGCATCCTGCCTGTCGAGTGATGCGATAAAGGGTGCCCTTGACGCGGCTCTTGCCCGGGCTGCCCGCGTGCATGGGTTTGGTCGTGAAAGCCAGTCCCGCCGCGGGCAATTCTTCGCGCAAGCGCGCCGCGGGCGGACGATCCTGATCGGTCAGCAAACACACCCCATCGGCTGCCAGCATCTTGGCGATCAGCGCCACGATCGGTTCCACATTCCGTTGCTCGTAAAGCACATCCGAGATCAGCACGATGGGAAAGGTCAGCCCGTCGGGCACCCGCTTCCAGTCCAGCTGAAGCAACTCGAAGTCGTGAAAGCCGTTGTCGCGGGCATTGGCAGCGGCAAAACGGAGCGCCGTGGCATCGTAGTCGCTGAAAGTGACGTGCAGGCCCGCGGCCAGGGCGGCAATGCCGGGCAGCCCGAGCCCGCAACCGATCTCGATCGCAGCTGTTCCGGGCCGGAATTCCTCGCGGAGAACGGTCTTGGCCAGCATCCGCGCCGCGGGCCACAGATCCGTCCAGTAGGGCAAATATTCATCCACGTTGAAGGCGGCCTTCACCAGCGGGTTTTCCAGGAGCAAGTCCGAATCGTCCGGCCTGACGATGTGAAAAGTTCGGTCGTCGATGAAGACATCCTCGACCAGCGTCGGGCCAAGGGCTTCGAGTGGCGTGGCGGGCATGGGCTGCGCAGGATCGTTCATCGCTAAGACGCGGTTCGAGATGGGTCGAACTTGTGGACACAGCCCAGCAACTCGGCGTGGGTGAGACTGCGCGTGGTCGGAAACAGGCAATAACACCCCCAGTTGCCAGCGCTGTCCAGGATCAGCTGGCGATTGTTCGGCGTGTCGTAGCCGTTCTCGCAGGGAATGTGGCCCGTGATGAGCAGGTCGCTGTCGACGCGGCGGAGGTAATCGAGAACCACCGGCAAGGAGTTGTCGCGGCCCCAGACCACGCCGTGCAGGATGCCCCCGGTGATCCATTCGCGCTGCGGGTGATGCTCCTGCTCGATCATGGCCAGTTCGAAATGGTTGATCAGGGCGGCCCGCGGCAAGCTGTGGCTAAGAAAAACCCGGTTCGGCGTCCGCAAGGCCATCGGCAGGTTGGCGAACAAATTGATATAGGCCCGGTAAACCTCTTCCCCGTGGCTCCCGTAGGAAGTACGGACGCCCTGATGGAAAAGGGCATTGAGATCTTCGTCGGCCTTGGAGATACGGCGATCCGTCCACTGGGCCAGTTCGTGGTTGCCCAGCAGCATGTGGACCTGCCTGGGATACTGACACTTGAGGGCCGAGAGCAGGTCGATCAGCTGATGCGACTTGTCGCTGCCGTCCGGATGGCGGAAGCGGCCATGAATCAACTCCTGGAGCACGACGTGGCGGGTGGGATGCTTGGCCAGGTCGGCGCGCTGAAGGATGCGGCGGAAGTTGTCGATGTGGCCATGCATGTCGCCGGCAACGAGGAGTTCGGTGACATTTTGCAAGGCGATGAAGCGGCCCCGCCGGCCTGGGGTTTCCCGGAACAGCCGCGTGGCTTGCTGGATGGTGCGCAACAGCTTGGGAACATCGGGCATGCGTGACACATCCTGGCGAATCGGCGAGCCGCAGTGAGGGCGTACTCACTGCGTCACTTCATTCTGAATGCAGGATAACTCAAAATCTGGGCGTGTGGATCCGGGGATAAAAAAAAGGTGGTGTGTGTGTCCTGCGGGCCAAAATAGGCAAGACAAGACGGTGAGGACGGCCCCACCGGCTCGTCCCAGTTTAACGCCGCCGCCTCTCTGGTCAAGGATTGGCCGTTGCTACAGGGGAGAATTGGGACACTCTCACGATCGGCAGGTGCGGGTGGTCTTGTTTCGGCGTCGGCAAAAGTCGAGAATCGTAGCGGCGGAACACGGAACACCCCCGCGCAGTTCGGGCTGGACGGGCTGCAACGCTGGTGCGGCTGGGATAAACTGAGAGAAACGCATGAAATTCCCGGCCACTGGACGGTCAGAATGCTATCTTTAACTAGAAGAGATTCAAGCCGAGTGTCAGCCCGGCCGCACCTGAGGCACGAGCGGTCTATGGACCTGGCCAAGAACCTGAAGATCGACAGCGTATCGCGACTGCACCCCACTGCGCCTCGTCAGGTCGCCCCAAGCAACTCCGTGGCCGATGCCGTCGCTATCATGCGCCAGGAACGCGTGGGCTGCCTCCTCGTTTGCGAGGCCGACCAGGTCGTCGGCATCTTCACCGAGCGCGACCTGCTCCGTCGTGTGCTGGCCACCGGCAATTCTCTCAGCGCCCCAGTGTCCGAGGTCATGACGCCCAGCCCCGTGGTGGTGCAACTGAAAGATTCGATTGCCACTGCTGTCAAACGCATGGTCGATGGAGGCTACCGTCATCTCCCCGTCGTCAACGAAGCGGGCCGTCCCGTCGGGGTACTGTCGGTCAAGCGGATCATGCATTACCTGGTCGAGCATTTTCCGGCCACCATTTACAACTTACCTCCGGATCCGAACGTAGTTCCGCACCAGCGCGAGGGTGCCTGAATATAATAAAAGTAGCCGCCGCGAGCTCACGCCACGGCACGTTTTCATCCGATTCATTGAGAGTGAGGCCACGCGAACGAGCTTGCTCTCATTCATGCCAGGGCGAGGTCTTCCATGCCGGAAAGCAAGGTCGAAACGGAATCTGTCCCGCAACAATCCCGTCACCCGATCCAGGAACTCGATTCAGTCACCATCCGCTTCGCCGGCGACTCTGGTGACGGCATGCAGCTGGCGGGCACCCAGTTCACCAACGCCTCCGCCATCCTCGGCAACGACATCAGCACGCTGCCCGACTTCCCTGCCGAGATCCGCGCTCCCGCAGGCACCCTGGCTGGCGTCTCCGGCTTCCAGGTCCACTTTTCCAGCCAGGACATCCACACCCCGGGCGACCGCCTCAATACCCTCGTCGCCATGAACCCGGCCGCTCTCAAGACCAATCTCAAAGACCTCGAGAAAGCCGGCATCCTCATCGTCAATTCCGATGCCTTCACCGCGGGCGACCTGCACAAGGCGGGCTACAAGAATAGCCCGCTCGAAGATGGCTCACTCACCGGCTACCGCATCATCCGCGTGCCGATCAACACGCTGAACCGGGAAGCCGTCGCCGAGGTCAAGCTCAGCCCGCGCGAGGCCGATCGCTGCAAGAACTTCTTTGCCCTCGGGCTGGTCTACTGGCTGTACGAACGGCCCCTCGAGCCCACCCTGCGCTGGATCCGCGAGAAGTTCGCCAAGAATCCCGCCGTCCTCGAGGCCAACACGCGCACCCTGCGCGCCGGCTACAACTACGGCGAGACCACCGACTCCATCGCGGTCCACTATCGCGTGCCCCCGGCCACTATCAAGCCGGGCACCTATCGCAAGATCACTGGCAACGAGGCGCTGGCCATGGGGCTGGTGTCCGCCGCCAGCCTCGCGGACATCCCGCTCGTCTACGCCACTTACCCGATCACGCCGGCCAGCGACATCCTGCATTACCTGGCCGACATGAAGCGCTTCGGCGTTCGTACCATCCAGGCGGAAGACGAGATCGCGGCCATCGGTATGGCGATCGGTGCGTCGTTCGGCGGCGCCCTTGGCGTGACCGCCACCAGCGGTCCCGGTATCTGCCTCAAGTCCGAAGCAATCGGGCTGGCGGTGATGACCGAGCTCCCCTGCATCATCGTCGACGTGCAGCGCGGCGGTCCCAGCACCGGCTTGCCCACCAAGACCGAACAGGCCGACCTGTTGCAAGCGATGTACGGGCGCAACGGCGAATGCCCGGCGGCCATCGTGGCGCCGCGCTCGCCGGCCGACTGCTTCAACATGATCTTCGAAGCGGCCCGCATAGCCATTCGCTTCATGTGCCCGGTCTTCTTCATGTCGGACGGCTACCTGGCCAACGGCGCCGAGCCCTGGCTCATTCCCCGGGCCGAAGATCTCCCCAAGATCGAGATCATGCATCCTGCGAAGACCAACAGCAACGGGAACGGCGAATCCCATTTCTTGCCCTACAAGCGCGACGAGCGCCTGGTCAGGCAGTGGGCCGTCCCCGGCACGCCGGGCCTCGAACACCGCATTGGCGGGCTGGAAAAGGAAGACAACACGGGCAACGTCTCCTACGACCCGGCCAACCACGAACACATGATCAAGACCCGCGCCCAGAAGATCGCCAACATCGCCAACGAGATCCCCGAGCTGGAAGTCGACGGCCCGGCGGAAGGGGACGTGCTCGTGATCGGCTGGGGCGGCACCTACGGCTCGATCGCCACCGCCGTGCATCGCTGCCAGCGCAAGGGCTGGAAAGTGGCCCACGCTCACCTGCGCTATCTGAACCCGATGCCCAAGAACACCAAGGACGTGCTCAGTCGTTACAAGAAAATCCTCGTTCCCGAGTTGAACGCGGGGCAGCTGTGGCTCCTGCTTCGCGGTGTTTTCCTGGTGGACGCGGTCGGTCTCAACAAGATCCAGGGTCGCCCGTTCCTGGTCAGCGAGATCGAAGAGAAGATTGGCGAGCTGCTCTCATGAACCAGGCGCGGGCTACCTGCAAGGCCCGGCCGCTGAACAAAGCGAGGCTACGATTATGTCTGCGACCACGGCGCTGCCCATGACGGCGAAGGACCTTGCCAGCGACCAAGAAGTCCGCTGGTGCCCGGGCTGCGGCGATTACTCGATCCTGGCTCAGATGAAGAAGGCGCTGGCCACCGTCGGCGTCCCGCGGGAGAAGATGGTCTTCGTGTCGGGCATCGGCTGCTCCAGCCGTTTCCCCTACTACATGAACACCTACGGCTTCCACAGCATTCACGGCCGGGCTCCCACCTTCGCGACCGGTCTCAAGGTGTTTCGGCCCGATTTGCAGGTCTGGGTCATCACCGGCGACGGCGATGGGCTCTCGATCGGCGGCAACCACCTCGTGCACGCCATCCGCCGCAACGTCGACATCAAGATCGTCCTCTTCAACAACGAAATCTACGGCCTGACCAAAGGGCAGTATTCCCCCACCTCGCGACAAGGCACACGCACCAAGTCGAGCCCGCTCGGTTCGGTCGACAACCCGCTCCACCCGCTGTCGATCGCCATCGGCGCCGAGGCCACCTTTGTGGCCCGCACCATCGACGTCGACATCAACCACCTGACCGAGACGCTCAAGCGCGCCGCCGCCCACAAGGGCACCGCCTTCGTCGAGATCTATCAGAACTGCAAGATCTTCAACGACGGCGTCTTCGAATACGCCACCGACAAGGCCATCAAGGCCGACAACACGCTCTTCCTCGAACACGGCAAGCCGCTCATCTTCGGCAAGGACCGCAACAAGGGCATCCGTCTGCACACGCTCGACCCCGAAGTGGTCACCCTCGACGGTTCGATCGGCGTCGACGACCTGTTGCACCACGACGAGAAGGCCGAAGAGCCCAGCCTGGCCTACCTGCTCAGCCGCATGGTGCAGCCGCGCTTCCCGGAGCCGATCGGCGTGTTCCGCTGCGTCGAGCGGCCCACCTACGGCGATCAGGTCAACGGCCAGATCGACGAGGTCATCCGCACTCGCGGCAAGGGCAAGCTGCAGGAACTCTTTGCCAGCGACGATACCTGGGTCGTCAAGTGAGCTGACCCGAATACAATGCTTGAAGCCCGGCTCGACCACCGAGCCGGGCTTCTTGGCTTGAGGACACGCCACGCCACATGATCTGCCCCAACTGCGGCCACGATAATCTGCCCGGCGCCGAGGAATGCGGCAGCTGCCAGCAGGATCTCACGCAACTCGATCACCCGGTGGCCCAGAACAAGGTCGAACGCAGCCTGATGGAGGATCCCATCTCCGCCCTCGCGCCCAATCCGCCCGTCACGGTTGGCCCGCAGGTCACCATCCCCGAGGCCATGCAACTGTTGCTCGACAACAACGTGGGCACACTGCTGGTCGTGGACGAATCGAATCAGTTGCTCGGCATTTTGAGCGAACGCGACCTGCTCACCCGTGTGGCCGGGCTGTACTCTTCCTACGCCGATCTGCGCGTGCAAGACTTCATGACCCCCAAGCCCGAGACCATCACGGCCAACGACACGCTGGTCTACGCGGTGCACAAGATGGACGTGGGGGGCTACCGGCACCTGCCGGTGTTGAAGGATGGGCTGCCCGCAGGGGTGATCTCGGTCCGCGACCTGCTCTTCCACATGACGCGGCTGTGCAAATGAACTGCGCGGGCGACTGCGCCGGCGCATGTCAGCGGCCGTTCTTGCTGCGTTTCACGTGCTGGCAGACCCAGGCGCGGAATTTGCGCAGGATGGCGATCTCGTCCAGCGTGGCCCGGTCGGGTTCCAGCCCGCGCCGCGTGCGCCGTTTCTTGAAGGTCATGGAGCCATAGCCGGCGATGCTGCCCAGCTCCTCGACCAGGGCAATGATGAGCTGGCCGATCAGGTGCTGGTAGCGTTCGTGCTCGGGCGACAGGGTCATGAGCTCGAGCCGCCCCTGATCGTAGGTGACACGCACGGGCCGCTCGTCGAAGGCACGCAGGACCTGCTCGTCCAGGACCAGGTGTTGTTCAGCGGCTAGCTTGGCTACCATGTCACTCGCGCTTGGTTTCAAGGCCACAAAGCCACAAACCGGCTAAAGCCGGGACTCCAACTAGGCCAGGATCTCCTCCACCACATTGCCGTGTACGTCGGTGAGACGGAAGTCGCGGCCCTGGAACTTGAACGTCAAGCGTTTGTGGTCGATGCCCAGGCAGTGGAGCATGGTGGCGTGCAGGTCGTGAACGTGGCAGACTTTTTCCACGGCGTTGTAGCCGAGTTCGTCGGTGGCGCCGTAAGACGTGCCGCCCTTGATGCCGCCGCCGGCGAGCCAGCAGGAGAAGCCCTTGATGTGGTGGTCGCGGCCCGAGCCCTGGCCCATCGGGGTGCGGCCAAACTCGCCGCCCCACAATACCAGCGTGTCGTCGAGCATGCCGCGCTGCTTGAGATCGCGCAGCAGGGCCGCCGACGCCTGGTCCACCTCGCCCGCCGTGCCCTGGATGTTGTTCTTGATGCCGCCGTGATGGTCCCAGGCGCGGTGATACACCTGCACGAAACGGACCCCGCGCTCGATCAGCCGCCGGGCCAGCAAGCAGTTCGACGCGAACGTGCCGTCGCCCCCCTTGGTGCCGTACATGTCCAGGATCGTTTGCGGCTCCTTGGACAGGTCCATCAGCTCGGGCACCGAGGTCTGCATGCGGAACGCCATCTCGTACTGGGCAATCCGCGTGGCAATCTCGGGATCGTCAACCAGGCGATTGCGGAACTGATTCAGTTGCTGCACGGCGTCGACGATGTCGCGCTGCTTCTTGTCGTTCACGCCGCCCGGGCTCTTCACGTAGAGGACCGGATCCCCCTTCGAGTGAAACTCGACCCCCTGGAAGCGGCTGGGCAGGAAGCCCTCTTGCCACTGCCGCTGGGCGATGGGCTGCGCTTGCCCGAAGCGGCCGATACTTGTCAGCACCACGAAGCCGGGCAAGTTGTCCGACTCGGAACCCAGACCGTAAAGCAGCCACGAGCCCATGGCGGGCCGCCCGCTGATCGTCGTGCCCGTGTTCATCAGCGTGTGGGCCGGATCGTGATTGATCGCCTCGGTCTTGAGCGAGCGGATGATGCAGATGTCGTCGGCCATGC
>JBFWSD010000164.1:0-9176 GCA_050248575.1 Gemmataceae bacterium | reverse complement strand
TGTCAAGCCCAGGATAAGGTTCTTCGCGTAGCCTCGAATTAAGCCACATGCTCCACCGCTTGTGTGAGCCCCCGTCAATTCCTTTGAGTTTCAGCCTTGCGACCATACTCCCCAGGCGGGGTACTTAGCACTTTTGCTTCGGCAGTAAACCCATGTTAAGTCTACTACCTAGTACCCATCGTTTAGGGCTAGGACTACCGGGGTATCTAATCCCGTTCGCTCCCCTAGCTTTCGCGCCTCAGCGTCAGAAGAGACCCAGCGTGTCGCTTTCGCCACCGGCGTTCCTTCCAATATCAACGCATTTCACCGCTCCACTGGAAGTTCCACACGCCCCTATCTCCCTCAAGCCTGGTAGTATCAAAGGCACTTTTCCGGTTGAGCCGAAAGATTTCACCCCTGACTGACCAGGCCGCCTACGCGCCCTTTAAGCCCAGTGATTCCGAACAACGTTCGCTCGGTTCGTCTTACCGCGGCTGCTGGCACGAACTTAGCCCGAGCTTCCTCCAGGGATAGGTCAGACCTTGCGGCTTTCCTCCCCCTCGACAGTGCTTTACAACCCGAAGGCCTTCATCGCACACGCGGCGTCGCTCCGTCAGGCTTGCGCCCATTGCGGAAGATTCTCGACTGCAGCCTCCCGTAGGAGTCTGGCCAGTGTCTCAGTGCCAGTGGCGCAGGTCGTGCTCTCACACCTGCTAGGCATCTTTGCCTTGGTAGGCCGTTACCCCACCAACTAGCTAATACCACGTGAGCCCCTCCTCCGGCGGCGGACCATTTGGTAATCAAGCCATGCGACTCGATTACTTCTCCCGGTATTACCCAAAGTTTCCCTTGGCTATCCCGGTCCAGAGGGTAGGTTACCCACGCATTACTGCCCCTTTCGCCACTCAGTCCAGCCCCTGTATTGCTACAAGAACTGTCTTCGTTCGACTTGCATGCCTAATCCACGCCGCCAACGTTCGTTCTGAGCCAGGATCAAACCCTTCAAAAAATTTAGCTTCCGTCGAACACCGAAGTATTCGCCGGACTCACCGGTCTACCCGCAAGGGCTAATTCCTGCAGGCCGCCGGATCGTAATTTCAAGCCAAACCTAGAGCTTGACTTCTTGAGGTCGCTTTGTTGGCAAATGACTCAAAGTAGCTTGAAACGCAATGACTTACGTCATCACGCTAGCAAGGGTATTTGTGTCACTGCCGACAAAGCGTAACACACCCTCGCTATGGCGTTTGGTGCAACCAATTGTCAAAGATCTACTTGAAATCCCCAGAGGGGACGATTGGAAGGCAAAGATAACTATAGGTCTCGATTTCTTCAAAATCAAGGGACCGGAGAAAAAAAATTTTTCGCCCCGCAACTCTCGTTCCGGGTCGCTTGCTCCGGACTTGCTATAATTACTACGCCAACTTACCCCCATTGTTTACGACCGAAACCACTTCCGGCAAGAGCAATCTTCGCCGTGTCGCCACAAGATGCCTGCTGGCAAGGATTAGCAATCAGAATGGCTACCCCGAAATTTCTTATCCTCCGCGCACCCGGCGCCAACTGCGACCTCGAAACCGAGTTTGCCTGCCGTCAAGCGGGCGGCGCTCCCGAACGCTTGCACATCAATCGCCTGCGCGAAGATCCCAGCCTGTTTGGCCGCTTCCAGGTGCTCATCGTCCCGGGCGGCTTCACCTACGGCGACGACGTCGCCGCGGGCAAGATCCTTGCCAACCAGCTCTCTCACTTCCTCGGCGATGCGCTGCGGCGTTTCCGCGATGAAGGCAAGCTGATCCTCGGCATCTGCAACGGTTTCCAGGCGTTGTTGAAGGCGGGCCTGATCCTGCCCGGCGACGATGACGGGCCGCTCGCCACCCTTGCCCACAACGATTCGGGCAAGTTCGAGGATCGCTGGATCCACTTGCAAGCAGCGCCGGGCAAGTGTCCGTTCCTCAAGGAATACGAACGGCTCTATCTGCCCGTTGCGCACGGGGAGGGCAAGTTTCTGGCCCGCGCTCCGTGGATCTTGCAAGGTCTCGAGCAAGCGGGTCAGGTTGTGCTGCGCTACGTCAACGAAGCCGGCGCGGCACCTGAATATCCGGAAAACCCGAATGGCTCGCAGGACTGTGTCGCAGGGGTGTGTGATGCGTCCGGCCTGGTGCTCGGGTTGATGCCCCATCCCGAGCGACACATCCTGCCCACCCAGCATCCGCGCTGGACGCGGAACGGCCTCGCCCCCGAAGGGGACGGTCTCCGGCTCTTTCGCAACGCCGTCGAGTATTTCGGATGATCTCGCCGCAACTGGTTCCAGCGTTGAGTTTTGCGACTTTTGAAAGAATCCGGAAAAAAAACCATATCGCCGCGCGGCCGCGCGGGAACTAGCTCCTGAACAACGCTGGGAGCTCGAATGCCAAGGCGACCTTTCGATCTCGTTCTCCAGCACTTGCGGCTGACGACGCGGCCCGAGCCGGGGCAGCTCGCCACCGACGCCGACCTGCTTGCGCGCTTCGTGGCCAGCCGCGACGAGCAAGCATTTGCCGAGCTGTTGCGGCGGCACGGCAGCATGGTGCTGGGGGTGGCCCGCAGTGTACTCGGCGACGCCCACGAGGCCGAAGACGTGTACCAGGCTGCATTTCTGGTGCTGGCCCGCAATGCACCTTACATCCGCAAGCACGAGTCGGTGGGGAGCTGGCTCTATGGGGTCGCCTTGCGAATCGCCCTCAAGGCTCGGCGCCGCAATCAAACGCGCCGTCAGCGCGAGCATGCCAGCGCCGTCCCGGACCGCGACGAGGCCAACATGAACGTCGAACGCCAGGAAATCCGGCAAGAACTGGTCAAGGAGATCGAGCGCTTGCCGAGGAAATATCGGGATCCGGTTGTGCTGTGCTACATCGAAGGGCGCACGCACGAGGAGGCGGCCCAGCACCTGCGCTGGCCGGTGGGCACGATCAAGTGGCGGCTCGGGCAGGCGCGCGAACGCCTGCGCAAAAAGCTGGAGGGCAAGCAGCTGGCGGGCACCGCCGGCGCCGGGCTGGTCGCTGCCATGATGGCGCAGAGCGATGTGCGGGCAGCGGTTGCACCCACCCTCGAACGCAAGACTCTGCAGGCGGCTTTGAATTTCGCGGCCGGAGAAAGCGCTGCCGGCCCGGCGCACGCCCTTGCCGAGAGTGCGCTGCGCGATCTGTTGCACGCGCGTTTGCTCAAACGCTTCGCTCTGGGCTCAGTGGCCCTGTGTCTCTTGACTGGTGCCGGCTTCGTGGGCTGGCAGGCTCTGACCGACGGCGAACCGAGCGAGATCGCGGAACAGGCGGAACGCGGCCCGGGCAAGGAGCGTCCGCAGCCCAGGAGCTGGCGGGCAAGCGGCGCCCAGACGGCGCGGTTCGAGCATGGCGGGGACATTGCCGATGTGGCCCTGGCACCCGATGGCCGCTTTCTGGTGAGCAACGGCGGGAACGGGCTATGTTTGTGGGACATTGCCAAGGCCAGCAAGATCAAGGAGCTGTCCGCGCGGGGCAACTTTGCCGCGGTCAATCGCAGCTTCAATGTCACCGTCTCTCCCGACAGCCGCCTGGTTGCTGTGGCCGGGCTGAATCCCGCTGCCGTCGGTGGCGGTAGCGCCACGGGGGTCACGCTCATCGACGCCGCGAGCGGGAACTTCCAGGTGTTGCCCGGCGCGGGCAACGTCGATCAGCTGCGCTTTTCTGCCGATTCGACCAAGCTGTTGACCAGCGCCCTCGGGCAGCTGGTCTTGTGGGATGTGAACACGCGCAAGCCGCTGATCCGGTTGGAACAGTCCCCCCCCGCTGGAGGCGGGCCGGTGGTCGTGACGAGCGTGGCCCTGTCGGCGGATGGCAAGACGGCGTACGCGGCGACGACCACCGGCCTGTTGCGCTGGGACGTGGCGACCGGGCGGTCTTTGCCCGCGCCCGATATCTCGGGGACGCCATACCTTACACGCGTCACGACTTTCTCGGCAGACGGCCGGTTCTTTGCCTGGGCCACCGACAAGCAGATCCATGTCGTCGATCTGTCGACCGGCAAGCAGGTGGCCAGCGTGGCCGCCGAGCGCGTCATTCGCCTGGCGCTGGCCCCTGACGGCCGCCAGCTGGCCTATGTCGCCTTCAGCCTCAAAGATCCGCGCAACCCCACGGCGCGTGGCAAGGATGACGACGTCGTTCACGTGCTGGCCCTACCGGGTGGCGAAGAGATCACGCGCTGTCGAGGTCATGAGGGCTACGTCTACGGTCTGTCCTTCCGTGCCGATGGCAACGTGCTGGCCACCGGCTCGACGGATCGCAGCGTCCGCCTCTGGGACCTGAAACCCCTGCCTACTTCCCCCTGATCCTGCCTGCGAGGTGCCTGCCATGAAGACCGCAATGGTATTGAGCGTGTTCTGTGTTGCCGGCGCGTTTGCAAGCTGGCCGAGTTCGCCGCGTGAGAGCCGAGAAACGACGGTTGCCCCTTCAACCGCGACGGACGCGCACACGCTGGCCATGAAGCGCGTGGACGGAGTGCCGTACTACCGTGTCGATGGCGGCCCGTGGCGGCCCGGCACCGATCCCGAGATCATCCCCCTGACCCGCAAAGACTGAGGACTATCATGCATTCAACCCGTCGCGAGACTTTCACGCTGATCAAACCAGAAGCCCGGCTTCGGGGCAGACCACGCGCAGCGTTCACGCTGATCGAGCTGCTGGTGGTGATCGCCATCATCGGCGTGCTGGTAGGGCTATTGATGCCGGCGGTGCAGAAGGTGCGTGAAACGGCGGCCCGCGTGCGCTGCACGAATAACCTCAAGCAGATGGGGCTGGCCGTGCAACACTTTCATACCAGCCGGCACATCATCGTTCCCAGTCAGGGCATCAACTCGCGGGGATTCCCGTGGACGGTGACCCTGTTGCCCTATCTGGAACATGATGCGCTGGCGCAGCGCTTGCAAGCTACGGGCTATTACTACTTGTCCGCCGCCGATCGTGAGGCGGTGGTGCAGGTATATCTTTGCCCGTCGCGCAGCCGGCCGAGCCCGGTCAGCACGGTCAACGAGTCGAATGAAGGAGCGGGCTGGCCGAATACCACGCCGGGCCACACGCCCGGCGCACTGGGCGATTATGCCTGCGTCGGCGGCGACAAGAGCTATGGCTGGTGGACCAGCGGCCCCTACGCGAATGGCCCGTTTCGAGGTTCCGAGAGGCCGGTTCTTGGCCCGAACGGTGAATACGGGGGCAGCTGGGGCTACCCCACGGAAAAGCAACGCCTCATCATGAGCGACATCTCCGACGGGCTCAGCAACACCATGTTCATCGGCGAAAAACATGTGCCCAGGCAATACATGGGCCACTGCGTCAACGTCTCGGGCGGCGATGGCTCCATTTACAACACCGAGAAGGAATGGAACTACAGCCGCGACGCCGGCCCGGGCTACCCGCTCGCCGAGGCGAACTATGCCGGCAGCGGCTGGTACGCGCGTTTCGGCGGCGCTCATCCGGGCGTCTGCCAGTTCGTGTTTGGCGATGGCAGTGTGCGTGCCCTCAGCGTGACCACCGATACCACGACCCTGGGCCGGCTTTCCGTGCGCGACGACGGGCAGCCCGTCGTCATTCCCTGAACGACCCGTTGGAAAGGCTGACATGAACAGGCGATTCTTATCTCTGCTTATCTTGGTCGCTGGTTGTGGCGGCCCGGCCAGTTATCCCGTCAAGGGCGTCGTGCAATTCAAAGATGGTACCCCTTTGCCCGGCGGCAGCATCGAACTGCAAGCGATCGCTGCCCCGGGCACCCCCATTTACGGCGATATCGACGAGCAGGGCCGCTTTGCCCTGTCCGCGCCGGCCACGGGGGAGTTCCGGGTCATCGTGCTGCCGCGCGAGGAAGGATCGTCGGGATTTCAGCCCGCTCCCGAAATCATCGATCCCCGCTTTCGCAAGTATGAGACCTCCGGGCTGACATTGACCGTGAAAGAGGACGGTAGCGACATCAGTTTGCAAGTCGAGCGTCCAGGGCAGCGATAGGCGGCATAACCTCTCGTTGGCAGGCGAGTTGCGCACTCAAGACGCAAAGGCCCTGGTTGCGCCGAATCCTGCGCCAGCGGCCCTTCCTTTCCCTAGAATGGCAGCGGGCATCCGGCGGCTTGACAACCCCCTCATTTTCCGGTCACATGAGGAGAGTTTTCGGCCGTCCCCGGGCGAACCTTCTTTTCCAGCTCCTCGTAACAAGCGTAGAGAACAGTGGACCTGGCTGACCCGCTAGCATCCTGCACGGACGAGCAACTGCTGATCCAGTTTAGAGCGGGTCAGACGGAGGCGTTCGGCGTCTTGGTTCGCCGCTACGAGCGTGAGCTCTACGGCTACCTGCGTCGTTACCTCAGCGATAGTTCGCTGGCCGAGGACGTGTTCCAGAATACCTTCCTCCAGCTCTACACGAAGGTGGAGCAATATGAGGAGGGCCGCCCGGTCCGTCCCTGGCTGTACACGATCGCCACGCACCAGGCCATTGACGCCATGCGTCGTCAGGGCAGGCACCAGGCGGTGAGCCTGGATCAGAAGCGAGAAGAGCTGCCCAACGGCGAGGTACGCAACCTGCTGGAGATGCTGCAAGAACGTGGGCCGGGACCGGCCGAGCAAACGCTTGGCGAAGAGGACCGCGAACGCGTTCGAGCCAGTGTCGATGGGCTGCCCGACTTCCTGAAGCAGGTTGTGCTGCTGGCGTACTACCAGGGACTCAAGTACCGGGAAATCGCGGACGTGCTCGGGATCCCTGTCGGAACGGTGAAGTCGCGATTGCACGCTGCCCTGGTCAAGCTCCAGGAAGCGTGGGATGCCCCCAGTCTCAGTGATGCATGACAATGGAAGAAAACTACGTCGGCTACCTATTGAATTCGCTGGAAACCGATGAGCACGAGGCGGTGGCGCAGCACCTGCGCGAGCAGCCGGATCAGCAGGCTCGACTCGATCTCTTGAAGAAGGTGCTTGCCCCTCTCGAGCTCGATCGTGAGCCGCCAGACGTGCCCGCGGGTTTGTGGGTGCGGACGCTGAGCCGGCTCGCCGAACATCAATGCAGCCTGGAGGAAGCGCCGCGGGCCACCTTGAAACTGCCCAGCCGCACCGTGGGCGGAGGCCGCCCGGTCTGGCGTCGCGCCGACCTGCTCGTGGCCGCCAGCATCTTCCTCTGCGTTGGCTTGCTTATTCCGCCCGGACTCGGCTACCTGCACTATCAACACGACCGGGCTGCCTGCCAGGACAACATGCGCAGCTTCTACGGCGCTCTCAGCACCTACAGCGATCAGAACGAGGGCCGCCTCCCCGACGTCACCGCCATCGGCGCCAGCAAAGGCGTGGCGGGCATGGTTGTACCCATCCTCTATGAATCGGGCCATCTCAGCGACGACTTCCAGCATACTTGCCCCGGCAAGGGCAAGCCCTTCGAACGTACGACCGTGAGCGTCGAGAAGCTGAAGAACATGGATGATGAGCAGTTCAAGCAAGTGGCCCCACAACTCTCGGGCTGTTACGCCTACACGCTTGGCTATCGCGAAAACGGCAAGTATCACCCCCACGTACTGGATCGCACGGCCAAGAACATTCCGGTGCTGGGTGATTGCCCGCCGCAGGATGTGCAAGACGCGGAGCTAAACAGCCCCAATCACGGGGGCCGCGGCCAGAACGTGCTCTTTGCCGACGGTCACACCGAGTTCCGCACCAGCCGTGTCAACGATGCCCAGGACGATCTGTTCCTGAACCACGACAAGCAAGTCAAAGCGGGCAAGAACCGCTTTGACGCCGTGCTGGGCGACAGCCAGTCCCGGCCCTGAAGTTGATTGACTGACCGGAGAGCACGCAGAGATCGCAGAGAGTCAACAGATGGCCCTCTGCGATCTCTGTGCTTTTTGGGGAATGCCCGTTAGCGCACGTCGACCTCGTATTCCTTCGGCCTGACGTTTGTGAAAGAGGGCCCCGGCGCCACCGTCGATGGTCGGCTCGACCTTGCCATCGAAGCCGGGATTCAACTCCTTGAGCTTGGCGGTCACGGCCTCCACCTGCTTCTGGACCGACTTGATCCCGATGTCGTCTACGCCCCTGGGCAGGGCTCCCAGATTCTTCAGGTACTCCGCCGCCGGCTTGCCGTTGATTTTCTGCAGCGCCTTGATCGAGCGGAGCAGCCCGGCGTCCGCCGCCTTGAAGTTGCCCTCCAGCTCCACCAGAGGCAAGCCTGCCAGCGGCGTCCAGTCCGTCACCTTGATGCGGGAAAACTTGAATGTTGCCAGCGGCATGCCCTTGAGCGGTGACAGGCTGGCAATCGGCGAAACGGAGAGTTCCAGATAGGAAAGCGGCATGCCCGCGAGCGGCGTCAGGTCGCTGATGCCTGTTTCCCAGCATTGCAGGTAGTTGAGTTCGAGCCCTTTTAACGGCGCCAGGTCGCGCAGGTCAAACACTCTGTGCAACTCGACCTTGCGCAAGCTCTTCATGCCCCGCAGCGGCTCTAGGCTCGAGAGCGGGCCGCCATAGATCCGCACATCCTGCAGCTTCATGCCCTGCAGGAATGACAAATCCTTGATCGCCGTGCCATAACATGAGAGTCTGCGCAGACCGGTAAGGGCACGCACGGGTGAAGCGTCGCTCAGCGTCGCCTTGTCATCGCTGATCGTGAAAACTGCCACCACCCCCATCTGGATGCTGTGGGCCGTCGTTCCGGCAAATGCGGGGTTCAGCTCCTTCAACTTTGCGGTCACGGCTTCTACTTGCTTCTCAGGCGGCATGGCCTGCACAGCCTTGATCCAGTCCGCGTCCTTGTCGACCGCAACGGGCTGGTCGGGAGTTGCAGGCGACGGCTGGTTCTTATTGCCGCCTGCGAACATGAAGAACACCAGCGCGGCCAGGGCGAGGCTGCCACCGCCGGCAGCGAGTAGCAAACGCTTGTTCTTGCGACCGCCCGCCAGGCTGCGTAGGCCCGCCTGCGTCACGCTGCCTGAAGGATACTCCGCCTGTGTTTCGGCGTTGGCGTCGGTGCTGCCCGGTGCGGGAAAGTGCGTCTTCGCATCAGGTTTGGTAGTGATGGCCGCCAGCTTCGTCTGGCAGCCCTCCAGGGCGGCGATCACTTCGGCCATCGACTGGTAACGATCCTCGACTTTCTTGGCCACCATGCGTTCGTAGATGGCCTGTAGCTCGGGCGGCACCTCGGGGCGCAGTGAGCGCAGCGGTGGAATC
>JBFWSD010000163.1:0-9209 GCA_050248575.1 Gemmataceae bacterium | reverse complement strand
CCGTGACACCAACCCAGCAGAAGCTGTCCGCGAACTTGCAGGCCGTGGAAGAACGTCTGCGCGCAGCCTGTGCCCGCGCGGGCCGCGACCGCGCCGAGGTGACGCTCGTCGCCGTCACCAAGTCCACCACCGTGGCGATCGCCCGCTTGCTCCCCGCGCTTGGCGTGGCCGACCTGGCCGAGAGCCGCCCGCAAGAATTGTGGCACAAGGCCGAAGCACTGGCTGGCCAGACCGTGCGCTGGCATCAGATCGGCCATCTGCAACGCAACAAGGTGGAGCGGACCTTGCCCCTCGTCCAGCTGATTCATTCGGTGGATAGCTGGCGGCTGCTGGCAGCGATCGAGCAGGAGTGTGCCCGCAGCGGGCGGGCCAGCGTGCCCGTCTTGCTCGAAGTGAATGTCAGCCGCGAAGCCCAGAAGCATGGCCTGTCTCCGGAAGATCTGAGCGAGTTGCCCGCCCGGCTGACGCCGCTGCAGCACGTGCGCGTCCACGGGCTGATGACGATGGCGGCCCAGGTCGACGACGTGGGAGCATGCCGGCCCACCTTTCGCGAGCTGCGCGAGCTGCGCGAGCACTGGCGCGGCCAGCTCCCGCCGCCCCACGACCTGGCCCAGCTCTCGATGGGCATGAGCGGCGACTTCGAAATCGCCGTCGAGGAAGGCGCCACCCTCGTCCGCCTGGGCAGCATCTTGTTCGAGGGGCTCGCCGGCGCTTGAGTGACGTCGGTTTGCCACTGGCCGGAGCGGACGAAAGGAGACTTCAGGTGACCGATCAAGCACAAGCGGACTGGGAGAGGCTCTTCCAGATGTTGAACGGCTATATGATCTGCCAGCCACTCTTTGTTGTGGCCAGGCTCGGTATTGCCGACTTGCTCGCGGCGGGACCCAGGACACCCTCTGAACTGGCCGAATCCGTCAAGGCCCATGCGCCGTCCCTCCAGCGCGTCTTGCGAACGCTTGCCAGCCTTGGCCTCTTCCGGGAACGAGACGATGGCCGATTCGAATTGCTGCCGATGGGGAGACTCCTGAGTACGGACGACGAAAACTCCTTGCGCGGGTGGGCTGTCCTGCGCGGCTCACCGCTCTTCTGGACAGCCTGGGGCGAGATCCTCCACGCCGTGCAAACGGGAACGTCGGCCTTTGATAAAGCCTTCGGAAAACCGTCATTTGACTACCTGGCCGAGAATCCAGAGGAAGCACGCCTGTTCGATTGGGCGATGCGCTCGTTGTCGCAGCGCAAGTTTGACGCTGTGGCGCAGCATTACGACTTCCTGGCAGTCGAACGGCTTGTGGACGTCGGGGGTGGAGATGGCGGGATGATGATCACGATATTGAACGCTCACCCGGGATTGCAGGGCGTCATCGCCGAGCTCCCCCACGTGGTGCCCCGTGCCAAAGAACAGGTCGCTGCGGCCAATCTCACGGAGCGTTGCCAGTGCGTGCCGGTCAACATGTTCGAGAGCGTTCCGGAAGGCGATTGTTACGTCATGGGCAACGTCATTCATGACTGGAACGATGAGCGCGCCGGTGTCATTCTCGAGAATTGCCGCAAGGCCATGCCCAAGCACGGGAGAGTCCTTCTGGTTGAGTTCATGTCAACCGCAGGGAACGAGTCCTGCCTTGCCAAGCTCTGGGATATGGAAATGCTGGTCATGACGACGGAAGGCCGCGAGCGCACCGAAACGGAATTTGCAAACCTCTTCGCATCGGCCGGGCTCCGGCTCCATCGGGTGCACGAGACGTCCACGCCGTGGAGCATCGTCGAGGGCCGCGCGAAGTAGCATGTGCCCCTTGCCGGAATCCTTGCCAATGCGTGTCGGCGCCGGGCGTTTCCGGAGGCTATTCAGGCGTGAGTGGAAACGTCAAAGAGTACGCGGCCCGGCTAGCTAGCGGGCCGCGTACTCTTCGAATGGCTTGCCCGACTCATTCATCGTCCATGACGGTGACGCGGCGGCGGCGGGCAAAGCTGCGGCGGCCGCGCCGCACCGTCTCGTATTCCCCTTCACGGAAGACACGGCCCACCAGCACGCGGTAGAAGAACAGCAAGATCAGCGCGCCGCCCACGGCGGCCACGAAACCGATCAGGCTGATGGGCGACACGTGCGAGCCCATGAAATACGCCAGCATGCCGACGCCGACCAGGCTGCCGACGATGCCGGTCAGCAAGGTGGCCACGGTGCCGCCCGGGTCGCGGCCCGGCATCACGGCCTTGGCGGCCAGGCCTGCCAGCGTGCCGAAGCCGATCCAGATCATCAGATTCTGAACGCCCTGCTGAAACCAGCCCATCAGATCGATTTCGGACATGCAAGCCTCCTTCCGTGCGGCTACGCTCCCCCGGGCCGGGGGCAACCATTCCTTGAGGAATGTATCGGCCATGACGCCCGTGCGGGTTGTGTCGCGATCGCGACTTGGCACGAAGTGGCGGGCCGTTTGCCTGCGCCAGCAGAGAAGCTTGCCCAGCTTCCCCGGTCAATCTTCGCAATAGGGCATGCGGGCAGGAGCGGCCCGGTAGGGCGTGCCCACGCTGGTGGCAATCACGTTCGTCTGCCGCACGGGCAGCCACGGATACGGCTTGCCGTTGTAGAGATAGTAGGCCCCGTAGGGCGAATTGATGACGCGGGGCCGCCACTGATCGGAGTGCGACACCGCCACCTTCTGCCACACGTCATAGCGATTGATGCGCTGATGATAGTAGGGCAAAACGATGATCTCGGGTTCGGCCGTGCGCGGCGCGGGAGCGGCCTCTTCACCCTTCTTCTCGGCCTTCTTTTCTGCTGGTTTTGGCTCGTCTTGCTTCTGTTCGGGCTCCGCGCCGCGCAGCGGCGACAGCACGACGGCCAGGACAACAACGACAAAGGAGAGGTGACGTTGCATGGTGGTCTCCACGAGATGCAGAATCGCGCAGCAAGTGTGAAGGTAACCTGACGATCGGCGCGAAGCCAGCGCGGAGGGATATTTTGCCCGGTTTGCCTGCCTGCCCTGGCCGGCACAACCGCTACGATCGTTACTTCTCGCTGGTGTATGCGTTTTCCAGGTCGTCGAGCTCGGCGACCAGCCCGTCGCCGAAGTAGTAAAGCAGGTCGTCGCGGACGCCGCGATACACCGATTCGCCGATATTGACGCAGATCAGCGAGTTATCCTCGACCTCTTCCGCGATGGTCAGCACGCCATGTCCGAAGGTGAGCGGAAACAGGCAACTGACGAGCGGCTTCAACTCGTGATAATCGAGCCCCTGCTCGAGGCAGTAGCGATGGATCAGGCAGCCCCGCCCCTTGCGATCGAGGAAGACGCAGGCGCCATCGACCACGCGGGTGCGCGTGAATTTACCGCCGGGGAATTCATCGTCGCGGGCAAAGCGAGTGTGAAACCAGCTCGAGCTCGGCTGCCCGACCAGTGCTTGCAGCCCGTCGGCATGAGCTTCCAGCCTCTTCACGTTCTCGATGTCGACGTCCACGCCGTAGCTACAGCAAGAATCGTGACAGAAGGTGCAGGCCATGCAGTGCCGGAAATACTTGCAGCGAAAGATGTCTTCGTCCACCTGGGAGAGCACCGGAACCCCGGTGCGGCTGGGATAAGACTGGCTCAGCGGAATGATCATCAGGTTCCCCATCCCTGGCGTTGGTTGCCGGCGCTGCTCTGCCACCGGAGCATTGGTCCAATTCTATGAGACGGGAGAGGAGGGAGAAGAAGCTGCACCGCGAATGAGCGCCGCACCCAGGAAAATCCTTACGTCTCGCGGTGCGACCTGTTATCATCCACCTATCCCCAGGCGGGGCATATCATCGCTGGAACAGAGAAACAGCAGGAGCGCGTGGATGAGGGGACTTCAACTCTTGCCGGTCTTTGCGTTTGCGTTATGCCTGTCCGCGCACGGGCAGGACCAGAAATCGAATCCGCAGCTGCTGAAGATCGAGAAACTCTCCGCCACCGGCTATCGCGAACTGCATCTCAACCGGGCCGACCGCGGGCAGCGCGGCGTCCTCGAACGCCTCGATGCCGGCCCCAAGCGTTTCCTCAACCTCGACGCCGTCGTTCACCTCCTCTGGGATGAAAAGACCAAGCAAGTGGCCATCGATCTCGCCGAGATCGTCCTGGTCGACGACAAGGGGCAAGCCTATCGCCCCGTGGGCCGCCTCGAAAACGGCGGCGACTTCGTCGACGGCAAGGCCGGCTTCGTCGTCGAACGCCCCTCCGACTGGAAAGAGAAGGTCCACGCTGTCCCCTTCTCCGCCATCTTCCTGGTGCCGCGCACCGTGAAAGCGTTCGAGTTCCGCCTGGGTCCTGCCGCGGGCAAGCTGCTTGCTCCCGAGAAGGACCTGCCCTGCCCGGTGCCCGCTGCCGATCTCAACGTCCAGATCCTCGAGAGCAAGCTGGTCGAGAGTGCCAGGATTGACGTCAAGCTGAACGGCGAGAACGTGAAATCGACGCTGACGAACCCGAACGGGCTCTTGCTGCGCGTGCGTTTTCGCCTGGCGCCGAAGCGGGGCAACCAGGCGGACGGCGCGCTCTTTCTCTGGCACACGACCTGGGTGGGCGTGGTCGCCAACGGGCAGAATTATGTGCCCGCCGCCGCGGAGGACTTCAACGGCACGCTGCCGCTCGGGCTCAACCACCAGATCCCGAAGCCCAAAGACGCTAGCCCGTGGCCCGGGCACGAGCAGACCTTTTACTTCGCAGTGCCCAAGGACACCACCACCTTCAAGCTCACCTACATGCTTGCTCCGGTGGCCGAGGGCAAGATCTCTCCCTGATTGAACCATCATGAGAAACGCGACCGCTCTTCTCGCCGTGGTCTGGCTGGCCGCGCCGCTGCCGGCCCAGGACATGCCGCTCAGCCAGGTGCTGATCGACGGGGAAACGTGGCGGCCCGTCGGCGCGAAGTACGCCGAGGTGGGCAGCCTCGCCTGCGACGCCGCCGGGCAAATCCATGTCGCCTCAGCCAAGCAGATCGACCGCCTCGACGCGCAGGGCAAGGCCACCCTCTTTGCCAAGACCGACGCGCCGGTTTCCGGCATGGCCTTCGCCAAAGACGGTCGACTGATTGCCTGTGTGCCCGAGACCAGGCAGGTGGTTGCCATCGATGCCGAAGGCAAGGCCAGCGTGGTGGTGGATGGACTCGCCGCTCATGACGTGGCCGTTCTGCCCGACGGCGCGCTCTATCTCAGCGTGCCCGGCGAGCGGGCCGTCTACCTCGTGCGTGGCAGCAAGCAGCAACGCGTGGACGAAGGGATCGCGCAGCCCGCCGGGCTGACGCTCTGGCCCGATGCGGGCACGCTGGTCGTGGGTGATGGCGGCGGCAAGCAGCTTTTCGCCCTGCGTGTCGACAAGGAGGGCGCCCTCAGCGCCCGCGCGGGCTACTACACGTTGCGGCCCGCCCCCGGCAAGAAACTGGCAGGCACCGGCCCGCTGGCCGTGGACAGCACCGGCCGACTTTACGCCGCCAGCGATCTGGGCGTACAGATCTTCGATACGACGGGACGCATGAGCGGCGTGCTCTTGCAGCCCGTGCGTGCGGCGGCGACGGCCCTCTGTTTCGGCGGGCCGAAGCACGACCATCTCTACGCGGCCTTCGGCGGGCAGATCTTCGCCCGTGCCACCAGGGTCAAGGGAGCCAGATGACGATTCTTGGTGTCAGCGTTGACTGATTCTCCAGTCTGCCCGCTTCGCGCTCTTCCACACCTGCACTTGACACTATTCCTGCGGGACATTAGCTCTGCGCGGTTTCATGGCAGAGAGTATCAACCTCGGGGGCTAGCTTACGCGAGCTAGCAAGGTTGCCCGTCTTGCGTGCCGCCAGATGAGGCTGGGCCAGGCAGGACAGGCAGATGCTCTCTTCAGCCTGGGACGTCGGCGCTAAGCGGCGCGACCAGGCATCGGGGGCGGTTCGCTACGCGCGAGCCGAGTCGGAGTCGGGATGGGTTTGCGTCAACGCGAATCACGGCGTCTGTATGGGCTGCTGCTGCTGGCTGCCCTTGCGCCCCTCGTGTTGATTGCCCTCGAGCGCGGCGTCGACCTGTCCTTCCGCGTGAGCCGTCCCGAGTCAGCATCCAGGGAGGCAAGCACCTCGCCGCGCGGATCACCAGCACCGCGGGCGGCTCAGATTTCAACCAGTCGGGCGCTGCATGCCCTGGATTCCGATCCAGCCGCCGTAGTGGGTGGGCTGCCGCGCGAACCGCGTATCCTTTCGTTGGCGAAGGAAACGCAGATCAAGGAACTGCCAGCGCCGTTGCCGCCGCGCATCCGGATCACGTCGATCAACGGCGTGGCGGTGCCCGCGCCGGTGGAGACGACGTTACCGGCGCAGTATCAGCTCGGGCCGGAATTGATGTTGCCCGAGGTGATCGAGGAAGAGTTGCCCGCGCCGCGGCTGGTATTCCCCGCCGAGGAAGAGGTGGACGAAGAGCCCTTGCCCGCGCCGCGGCCCTTGCCGGCGGATCCAAAGAGGAAGCCGGGCCCGATCACGCCGCTCGAGCGGGCGGCCCTGCTTGGTCTGGCCCGCGCCGAGGTCAAGCAGGGCAACCTGCAGGCCGGCTTGCGCCGCTACGAAGAATACGTCGCGCAGTTCCCCGACGATCACACCGTGCGCCGTGAGTACGCCGGCGTGCTCGTGCAAGCCGATCAGATCGACCGCGCGCTTACGGAGTATCGCCGCTTGCTGGCGGCCGAACCCAGCAGCGTCGACCTCCGCTTGATCGTGGCCGACGTGGCCAGCATCCGCAAGGAATACCGGCTGGCGATCCAGAGCCTGCGCGAGGCACTCGAGCTGGCGCCCGACAATCTCGACGTCGCCACGCAGCTGGCCCGGATGTACACGTTTGCGGGCCGTTTCCGCGAAGCTTACGAGGTTTACGAGAAGACGCTGGCGCGATTGCGGCCCGGCGATGTCAACGTGCCGCGCCGTTTCGGCGCCCTGCTCATCGACTTGCAGCTCTATCCGGAAGCACTGTCCTACCTGCGCGAGCTGCACCGCCAGCATCCCACGGACATGAACATTCGCGCAGACCTGGTGCGCGTCTGGGCACGCTTGCGCGACAATCACCAGGCCATTGCGCTGGCCGACGAGCTGTCGCGCCAGCCCGGCGCGACCGATGTCGTACGCGAACTGGCCAGTTCGCTCTATCTGGCGGGCGATTACGAGGTGGCCCTCTCTGTCTACGGGCTGCTGCTCAATCGCCAGGGGCAGAGTCAGCGGGCCCTGATCGGCCTGGCCCGCACCCATTTGCAGCTCTTCGACGCCAAGCAAGCATTCCAGATCCTTTCGAGTTTCAAGCCCGACCTGGCCACGCGGCACGATTATCAGCTGGCCTGGGCCGAACTGCACCAGACCATCGGCCAGTACGTCGAAGCACTGATGATCTACAAGGAGCTCCTGTCGATCGACGATGCCGACCTGGAAGCACGCATGGCACTCGGCAAGCTCTACGTCAGCATGAACGACCTGGAGAAGGCCAAGGCGCAGTTCGCCATGATTCCGCCCGAATCGGGCCAGTTCCGCGAAGCACGCCTGCGCTTCGCTCAGGCGCTGTTTGATCAGCGACTGTTCCAGGCTTCGATCGAGGTGTGTCAGGGGCTGCTCTGCGAAGATCCGGGCAACGGCGCGGCGCAGGCCCTGCTGGCCCGCAACCTGGTCAAGATCGGCAAGGCGGACGAGGCGGTGGCCGGCGCGCGTGCCTTCCTCTATCGCTTCGGCAATATCTTGCCGGTGGCGATCCCGGTGCAGCTTGGCCTGGGCCGCGTGTTCAACGAGTGCGGCAAGTTCGCGGAAGCGGCCCAGCTCTTCGACTGCATCTTGCGGCAGCCCGCCGGCCATCTGGTGGAAGCCGCCTACGGTCTGGCCCGTGCCCTCGACCGCATGGGCAAGAAAGAAAAGGCGCAGCAAACCATCCTCGAATGGACCTGCGGCACGGGCCGCGACAACCGCAATCGCCTCGTGCTCGCCGAGCTCTTCTATGCCGACAACGACGACATCCGCACCGTCGAGATGTGCAACGCCGTGCTGGGCGGATCGCCCGAGCACCTCCCCGCCTTGATCTTGCTGGCCGATGCCCAGGCGCGCAGCGCCCAGTTCTCCGGCGATCCCGGGCCGACCATGCACACCACCGATACGATCCTGCGGCTATCGACAACGAACACGCGCGGCCTGCTGGCCCGCGCGCGGGCTCTGGCCACGGCGCAGGCCTACGACGAAGCGGTCACATTCTACGATCAGCTCATCGATCTGGATCCCAACTACCTGCAGCCCCGCCTCGAGAAGGCACGCGTGATCTACTCGGCGCGACAATACGACCTGGCCCAGATCGCCTATCAGACCATCGAGTATCCTTCGGCCGACGAAAAACTGCTGGTCGAGCTGGGGGAATATGCCCGCCGCGAGCCGAAGGCACGCCCGTTCCTTGAACCTTATCTCCACATTGGCGTGTGCGGGCCGGCCCTGCACAAGGAGCTGCGTCGCGTGGGGGCCATGTGCGAGCCCGCCATCCGCGACGGCATCGAACGCATCTTGCTCGACAACGAGGCCCTCGCCGCCGAACAGTTCGCCGTCCACCTGGAAGCGGAAGCCAAGCACCTCAAGGGCTGGCGCAACTACTCGGCGATCCCGGTCTACAAGAACCTGGCTGCCGTGCAGCCTGCCAACACCGAGGCCCTCTTCGACCTCGGGCAGACCTTCGGCAACCTGAAGCAGACCAACGCCGCCATCCAGGCGTTCCAGGAGGCGTTGACGGTGCAGCCCTTGCATCGCGACTCCAGCGTGTCGCTCGACCGGGCCGTGATGGAAACCCGGCCCCGCTTCTTCGCCGGCGCCGATTACTTCGACCAGAGCGGTCGCGGCGGGCTGGCCCAGATCGAACGCCTCCACTACGGCGGGCAGTTCTACTACGTGCTGGGCGACGAAAACGAATGGGCCACCATCGGTTATCGTCGTGCCCTGCTCGTTCCCACCGACGATACCGACCTCGACGGCAACATCATCACCTTCGGCTGCCAGAAGAAGTGCGATCCGCAGTGTCTGCTCTCGGCGGTCTTCAACATCGAGCAATACGAAAACCGCGTGGAGACGCGGCCCACTTACGACGCCGGCGTCCGCTTTGATTTCAACGACTGCCTGACGGGCTGGGCCTATACGTTCCTCTACTACGTGCTCGAGTATGGCGAGTCGCTGCGGCTAGACTTCTTTCGCGCCGGGCTGAACCTGGGCGGGCTCTACCGCCC
>JBFWSD010000162.1:0-9249 GCA_050248575.1 Gemmataceae bacterium | reverse complement strand
CAACGGTGCCCGTGGACGGCGTCTACACCTCTGGTCATCCACGCGTGGATGGGGCCTTGCTTGATCGGTTGCCCGGCGTGCGCATCATCAGCAACTATGGCGTGGGGGTCGATCATATCGACCTGGCCGCGGCCGGGCAGCGAAACATTCCGGTGGGCAACACGCCCGGCGTGCTCGACGGGGCGACGGCCGATCTGGCATTTGCCCTCTTGCTCGCGGGCGGCCGCCGGCTGGTGGAAGGAGATCGCTACGCGCGCGGCCCGGATTTTCTCCGTTACGATCCCGGTTATATGCTAGGCCGCGAAGTTCATGGCCGCACGCTCGGCATCGTCGGACTGGGCCGCATCGGGCAGCAAGTGGCCCGCCGCGCGCGTGGCTTCGACATGACCGTCGTCTATCACACGCGCCGACCGCGGCCCGACCTGGAAGAAAAGCTGGGCTGCCGGCACGTCTCCTTCGTCGAACTCCTGACAATCGCCGATTACATCGTGCTCCTGGTGCCGCTCACGCCGGAGACCACCGGCATGATCAACCGGCAGGCGCTGGCGAAGATGAAGCCAACGGCCACGCTCATCAACGTGGCCCGCGGGCCGGTGGTGGATACCGATGCCTTGACCGAAGCCTTGCAAGAACGGCGGATCTATGCGGCTGCGCTCGACGTGACGGATCCGGAGCCCTTGCCGCGCGGGCATCCGCTCTTGAAGCTGGACAATGTGACGATCCTGCCCCACCTGGGTAGCGCCACGATCGAGACCCGACAGAAGATGGCCGAGATCTCGGTGACCAACTTGCGTGCCGGGCTGAGCGGGCAGCCCTTGCTCCACCAGGTCAGCGCGAAATGAGGTTCTGCGAAATGAAGAAAGCATTCGATCACATCGGGGTCTGGACGACGGAGCAACAGGAGGGCGAGCGCTGGGTGCCCGAGACCGAGGTCTGGGTGACCAATCCGCGCAAGCACCCGGGCCGCATCGAGTTTCTCCGACCCAAGCAGCCCCCACAGATTTCCCGCGACCAGCCCGGGCTGTGGAAACTGTGGAACTATCCCCACATTGCCTATCGTGTAGACAGCCTGGCCCAGGCCATCGAGGGCAAGGAGTTGGTGTATGGTCCGTTCGAGCCTGGTGGCCCGTTCGTGATCGTCGCCTTTGTCCTGGAGCACGGCGCCGTGATCGAATACCTCGAGTACCGAGACCTCAACCACTGGTTCGGCGAGGCCAATCCACCTGGGTGGGAGCCGGAACCCTGGTAAGGCAGTGGCCAGTGACCTGTAAGACAGTGGCCAGTGAGACGATGTGTTTTCAGACGAAGGCACGCGGCATTTCCTCACGTCGCTTACGCTCCGGACTCGGCACGTGGACGCTTCGCGTTCACCACTAACCACCACAGGCCACTGGCCACTGCTGATCCTGCATTGATTTTTTCTTCACATCTTCCTAGGTTGGTCGCCGCGTTGGGTTGACGCTGGCCAAGGCGGGCTGCGTCGTGCCCGCGCACGGAACAGACGGAACGTGAACCGGAGAGGCGCCCTCTCGCTTGCATCCTGCAGGCTCGCGTTTCTCCTGCGCACGCCACCTGGATCGCCTGAATTCAACCGCAAGGAAGCAATGCATGGTCAGGGATGACCTGAGGCTGGCCGTCTGCGCCTGCACCCTTGTGGGCGCGCTGGCCGGAGCGAGCGCGGCGCAAGCCCCTGTCATGAACGACGACCGCTCGCGCGCGGTCAGCGAGAAACTGGCCGTTCAGATCGCCATGCAGCAGGCGCGCAATCATCTCCTGGCCAATCAGCCCGGGGAGGCCGTCAAGGTCCTGGAAGCCCACATCGCCCGCATCGACGGCAATCGCTACTACCTGATCCTCCTTCGCGATGCTTATCGCGCCTACGTCCGTGAACTCACACTGACCAACCAGACGGAACGCGCCCAGCTCTATGCCCAGCGGCTCAAGATCCTTGATCCCGACAACAAGGCAGACGTTGCCCCGCCCAAAGAAGTGGCGGCAGCGCCGACCCCGGCCAGGCCCGGGCCACAACCCTTGCCACAGCCTCCGCCCGTAATCACGGAAGTCAGCGGCACCAGGGCGCCGGTCGTGCCCGCCGTGCGCAGCGAGCCTGCGCCGCCGGAGAACGATCCACTGGCACCGACCTTTCGCGGCAAAGGGCTCGACGAGGTCGATCCCTTCCAGCAAGAACCCGAGAACTTGAAGGCGGCGCAGAACTTCCTGGCTCAGGCCGACAAGGCCTTCTCGGCCAAGCGCTACGGCGAGGCCGCTGCCCTTTACGAAGAAGCTCATCGGCAAACGCCGCGTCTGCCCGAAGCCAGCCGCGAGCGCTGGGCCTATTGCAAGCTGCATCACGTCGTCGAGCAGCTCAACCACACCACAGCCCATGATCCGCCCTATCCCGAGCTGGAAGCCGAGGTGAAGCTAGCGATGCAGCTGGCGCCGCGCATCCTCTATGCCCAGACCTTGCTCGGCGAGATCGAGAAGCTCCGCAAGCGCAAACCGTCAGAAGTCATCGTGGTGAAGCATTTGAATCGCCGCCCCGATGGCTGGGAAGTGGCCGAGACGGAGAACTTCCGCATCCTGCACAATCAGCCCCGCCAGCTCGCGGAAGACGCGGCGCGGATGGCCGAGCGCACCCGCCGCCGTATGCAAAAGAAGTGGTTCGGCAACATCGGCCCGGTCTGGGATCCGCGCTGCGAGATCTACCTGCACGCTACGGCCGAAGATTACAGCAAGGCAACAGCCGTGCCCGCCGGCTCGCCGGGCCACTCCTCCTTCACCATCGACGGCGGCCGCGTCATCGGCCGGCGCATCGATCTTCACTGCGACCACCCGAACTTGCTGACGGCGATCCTGCCTCATGAAACCACACACACCGTGCTTGCGGGCAACTTCGGCAGCAAGCCGCTGCCCCGCTGGGCCGACGAAGGCATGGCCGTCCTTACCGAACCCGAAGAGCAGATCGACCGCCATCGCCGCAAGCTGCCCAATCACCACCGGCAAGGCAACCTCTTCACCGTGCAGCACCTCATCGAACTCGGCGACTATCCCGACGCTCGCGACGTCGACGTCTTCTATGCCCAGAGCGTCTCGCTGGTCGAGTACCTGACGAAACAGAAAGGGCCGCGCATCTTCGCCGATTTCATCCGCGATGGCATGAAGCAAGGCTTCGAGCCCGCCCTGCAAAAACACTTCGGCTACCGCAGCTACATCGATCTGCAAGAACGCTGGCTGGACCACACGTTTCCACGAACTGCGAACAGATAGCAGGCAGCGATCGGCAGTCAACCACGTCTGACTCCCGATTCCCGAACGCCCGGAGGTTTCATGTTCACGTTCAAGGTGCTGGCGCTGCTGTTGCTGTCGGTGCCCGCGCTCGACGAGGCGTTGCCCGCACGGGCCGAGACCTTGCAGGTTCGCCTGTTGCTCGTGCGCGAGGGCATGCCCGTTCACCAGGTCGCCGATCTCTTGCAACTCGAACGCTACTCCACCGTCCACGCTTTCCCGACCGAGACCGGCAAGACGCATCTCTACTGGGTCCCCCCCGGGCGCTGCCTCGACGTGACCTGTGCCATCACCGGCGGCGAACTGCGTCTCGAGCACGTCGAGCTGGACTGAACGTCCCGCCCCTGCACAGCCAGTTGGTTAGATGCTGGCCGCGCCTGATCCGAGTCGGTATCCTCCAAGGTTGAACCGCACCCCGACCCTACCTTGGACGGAGGCTACGATGTATCGACTCGCCGCTGCCTTGCTTGCCCTGGTGCTCGTGGTTGCACCGGCGCAGGCCAAGAAACCCAACTTCGTCTTCATCCTGGTCGACGATCTCGGCGTCATGGACATTGGCGCCTACAATCCCAAGACCTTCTACGAGACTCCCAACGTCAATCGGCTGGCGGCTAGCGGCATGCGCTTCTCCAACGGCTATGCCGCCAATCCGGTGTGCAGCCCGACGCGATTCAGCATCATGACGGGCAAGTACCCCACGCGCGGAGGCTGCACCAACTGGTTCTCGGGCAAGCGCGTCGAGAAGTTTGCCGGCGCTCCCTTCAACGAGCAGATGGCCCTCGAGGAAACCACGCTGGCCGAGGCCCTCAAGGCGGCGGGCTACAAGACCGCCTTTGTCGGCAAGTGGCACCTGGGCAGCACCGAGAAATACTGGCCCGAGGCCCAGGGCTTTGACATCAATATCGGCGGCCACAACCGCGGCTCACCTCCGGGCGGCTACTTCGCCCCGTACAAGAACCCGAAGCTCGAGGACGGCCCGCAGGGCGAGTTCCTCACCCAGCGCCTCACCGACGAGTCCCTCAAGATCATCGACAACTACAAGGAAGAGCCCTTCCTTCTCTATCTCGCCTTCTACACGGTGCACATTCCGTTGCAGGCTCCCAAGGACCTGGTCGCCAAGTACCAGGCCAAGGCCGCCAAGCAAGAGAAAGGGGAAGACTTCATCGAGGAAGAGCAAGTCCATCTGAGCAAGACGCCGCGGAAGGTACGCGTCCGCCAGAATCATCCCACCTACGCCGCCATGGTCGAGAGCATGGATACGTCCGTGGGCCGCATCCTCGACAAGCTCAAGGAACTGAAGCTCGACGATAATACCGTGGTGATGTTCATGTCCGACAACGGCGGGCTAACCTCGTCGGAAGGGCTGCCCACGTCGATGCTCCCCTTCCGTGGCGGCAAGGGCTGGGTCTATGAGGGCGGCATTCGCGAGCCCTATCTGATCCGCTGGCCCGGCGTCACCAAGCCAGGCAGCGTCTGCGACGTGCCCGTCATCAGTACGGATTTCTTCCCCACCATGCTCGACATCGCCGGCGCGCCGCTCCTGCCCAAACAACACCTCGACGGCGTCAGCCTGGTACCGCTCCTCAAAGGGGACGGGACAATCAAGGAGCGGCCCCTCTTCTGGCACTACCCGCACTACAGCAACCAGGGCGGCTTTCCGGGCGGCGTCATTCGTGAAGGGGACTGGAAACTGATCGAACGCTTCGAGGACGGCAAGCTGCACCTCTACAACCTGAAGGATGATGTCGGCGAGCGCCAAGATGTGGCCGCCGACATGCCTGAGCGGGCCGCCGCCATGAAGAAGAAACTGCACGCCTGGTACAAGGAAGTGGGCGCGAAATTCCTGGAGCCAAAGAAGGACGGCCCCAAGCCGTGGCGTCCGGAATAGCCCCTAGCGCGGACAAAACCGAAAACTGAGAATGAAGAACGGTCTTCCGTTCCTCACTCGTTTCCGTTTTGAGTTTAGCCGCGCTCATCACGCCAACGCAGGGGCCGGGCTGCCCGCCAGCAGGCTGGGAGCAAGATCCGGCACGGGCTGATCGTCGAACGAAGGCGGCGTGTAGGTGGGCAACTCGGCCAGCGCGCCGCCACAGTAGATGTGATGCCAGAGCTGGGTGGCAATAACCCCTGCCATCCCCATCTCGAGCACGAAGCGATTGAAGGAGAACCTCGACTTGCGCGCCAGCACCTGGCGGGCCAACTCGACCCCATCGTGTCGGAAGTAGCCGGTCTTGCGCAGCGATTCCGGGCTGAGCAACTGATCGACATATGCGGGCCGATCTTCTCCCAGGAACGAGCCGCCAAAGTGCGCGCGGAACATCGTCTTCGGGCGGTTGGCGATCTGGGGAGGCAGAATCCGCGCCGTGACCTGGCGCAACAGCCATTTGTCGGTCAGGCCGCGCAACTTGAAGCGGGGATCGAGCCGGGCGCAGAAGTTGACCACGTCTTCGTCGAGGAAGGGGAAGCGGCCTTCGATGGACGAGTTGTGCATGGCCCGGTCCCCCTTGGCGGCCAGCAAGCTGCCGGGCAACATAATCTTGTGCGACAGATACAGCCCCTGGTTGAGCGGATGCCAGCGGACCATGCGCTCCCTGGGCAAGTCGAGGTCTTCATAGGGGCAATGATCGTCGAGCTGCCGCCACATCTCAGGGGCGAACAGTGTCTCGCGCGACTGGGCCATCATCTCGTAGGGGAATTGCTGCCCGGTGCGAACTCCCGCGGTGGGGGCAAAGGGAGGCCGATGCTTGCTGCCGCCGCGTGCCAGCACGGAGAGCAGGAACCAGCGGACGGCGCCGTAGAAACTCGGGCCGCCCATGCGAATGAGACGGTCGATCTTGAACCAGATGTAGCCCGCCAGCGACTCGTCGGAGCCCTCACCGGAGAGGGCCACCACGAAGCCATTGCGGCGCACGGTCTGGGCCAGGCGTACAGTGCAGGCGGCCGCGGTATCCAGCACCGGCCCTTCCCCCGCGCGGATCACTTCCGGGTAGGCCTCGGCGATGTCGCGCGAGGTCATGGTCACCGTGGTCAAGGGGGAGTTGAGCAGCTGAGCAGTGTAGCTGGCTGCCGAGCGCTCATCATAGGGGCCCGCGCGATCGAGACCGACCGTGAACGACGGAACCGAGCCGCCGCAAACACGCGTGGCCAGCCCAAGGAGGGCTGTGGAGTCGAGCCCGCCGGAAAGATAGGTGCATACCGGCCGTTCGCTCAGGAAGCGCCGGCGGACGGCTTCCGTGAGCAGGTTTTCCAGCTCGTCGATGGCTTCTTGGGGACGCGCGTAGCGTTCCTCGTCGCCGGCGTCGGGGAAATCGAGGTCCCAGTACTGACGGCTGAGCACGAGCCCGTCGCGGATCTTGAGGTAGTTGCCCGGGCGGATCGAGCGGATGCCGACGAAGCAGGTATAGTCGTTGGGCAGGGAATAGAAGTTGAAGAAGTAGTTGAGTGCCCGCAGATCGGGCCGCGGCCTGACCAGCCCGCTGGCCAGCAAAGCCTTGATCTCGGATGCCCATAGTAGCCAGCCATCGGCTTCGGTGTAGAAGAGAGGCGCGATGCCCGGGCGGTCGCGGCCAAGCAGCAACGTGCGGCGTTTGCGGTCCCACAGCGAAACCGCAAATTGCCCGCGCACCAGATCGAACACGCCTTCCTTGTGATCTTCGTAGAGGTGGACCCAGAGCTCGGTATCGCAGCGACTGCCCAGCTTGTGGTCCGCCTGGCGCAGGCTCTCGAACAGCTCGGGAAAATCGTAGAGTTCTCCTTCGCAGGCCACCCAGACGGTGCCGTCTTCGTTGGAGAGGGGCTGTCGGCCGCCGTTGACGTCGATGATGGCGAGCCGGCGCACACCAAGGGCAATGCCGGGCTCTTCATGGATTTGATCGTCGTCGGGCCCGCGATGGGCGAGGGCACGGGTCATGGCCTCGATGCGTTCGCGCGGAAAGGAACGCTGGCCCCGCAGATCGATCGCACCGGCAATGCCGCACATACCTCAAGATCTCCACCGGTAGAAACGGACCAACTGTATTGTATGGAAGCCCGGGCCGGACTTGATCTTGTACCAGTGCTGCCCACCGCGAGGAGGAGGAGCGGCCTGGGAAGAAGCTCCGTCAAGAGCCGACCATGCGAGTCCGTGGGGTCGGTGCCCGTCGCTGGGCGGGATGTGTCCGGGCCTGTACATGCCCCATTCTATCATGCCTTTTTTTTTCGCGGATTGCCAGGATTTGTCGGCAGTGGGGGAATAGTTCCCGCCCGCACACTGGGAAGAATACGGTCCTGCGCCGGGCTGCGCCAGAGTTGGCGGCGGCGGGAAATGCACAATCCGTGTCGCCCCCTTGCCCGGCAAGTTGGGCAGGATGCGATTGCCCGCTAGCACCTGCAAATCCGCATCGCGTGGTCTATGCGGGTTGTGTCGGAGCCGGTCAGCGGGTCAACCGTGGAAAGGCCGGTGGGCCGCCAAAGCAACACAGCTTGTCAGGTCGATACCAATAGCCGTGGCAGAGCGCACATTGACACCTGGGTTTCGACTGAACAAGGGGGCGCGCGTGCGAAAGGAACTGAACGTACTGGCACTGATCAAGGGCTCGGAACGCTACGTCTACGTGTTTGACGACGCGAGCCGTGATCAAATGATCGACGCCCTGCGCGATCATGCCGCCAACCCGGAGCTCAGCCTGAGCTGGTTCGACGCCGCGGTCTTGACCGAGAAGGCGCGCGCTCAAGCCAAGCCCGGCCCGGAGGTACTGGATCCCGAGGTGCGGCCCGACCGCCGCGCTGGCTGAACGTGAACATCCGCTCGGTGCTCGAGCGGCCATGCTGCATGGTGCTTCATGGACGAAAGTCTCAACGAGTTTCTGCGACACCTGGGGCTCGAGAAGAACTCCTCGGCGCACACGGTCAAGTCTTACCGCGAAGACCTGACTCAGGCGTTCGAATTCTTCCAGGGCCGCCTGGGCTCCCAGCAACTCGTGCCCGGCAGGCTCAATACCAGGCTGGTGCGCGCTTACCTGGCCTGGCTGCACGAGCAGGGCTACGCCAAGAGCACCATTGCCCGCCGCCTGGCGGCCGTCCGGTCCTTTTGCCGCTTCCTGTGCCGGCAAGGGACGCTCGAGAACAACCCGGCAGATGGGTTGCGCGGACCGCGGCTCGAACGCAAGCTGCCTCACTTCATGAGTGAGGGAGACCTGGATCAGTTACTCGTGGCTCCGGACGAAGCCACTGAACTCGGCCTGCGTGACAAGGCCATCCTGGAGTTGATGTATTCGGCAGGGGTGCGCGTCAGCGAGCTGACCGGCCTCAACTTGGACGACATCGATCTCGACGCCGGTATGGCCACCGTGCGCGGCAAGGGCAAGCGCGAGCGCCTGGCCCTGATTGGCCCCAAGGCGCGGAAGGCAGTGCTCCGCTGGCTGGCCGCGCGTTCGGGGCTCCTGGCGCGGCTGAAACGAGAACAGGCAGCCCTGTTCCTGAACAAGAATGGCAGCCGGCTCACCAGCCGCAGTGTGGGTCGATTGCTGGAGAAATACCTCGGGCAGGCGGCCCTGGATGGCCGTTCCAGCCCGCACACCTTGCGACACAGCTTTGCCACGCATTTGCTCGATCGCGGCGCGGATATTCGCAGCGTCCAGGAACTGCTCGGTCACCGCAGCCTGGGCACGACGCAGATTTACACGCATGTGACCACGAACCGGCTACGCGACAGTTACCACAAGGCCCATCCGCGAGCGCGCTGACGCTCACCGGGCCACATGACGACCCAGGAGGGGGAGTACCATGGCGATCCATACGACGACGGCGGGCCGGACGGGCTGGAAGTGCCTGCTGACAGCGGCCCTCTTGCTGGCCATCGGCACGGGCGCTGCCTCCGCACAGGAAATCGTCTGGCGCTACAACTACAACACCGCGCGTAGCCTCTGCGAGCAGAAGAACCTCCCCCTCATGCTCGACATCGGCACCGACAACTGCATCTATTGC
>JBFWSD010000161.1:0-9278 GCA_050248575.1 Gemmataceae bacterium | reverse complement strand
CCTTGTGCGCCCAGTGCGCCTCCACGCTGGCAGTCATCAAGCGCGAGACCAACTCATGGTTCTGGCCGGTGTTTACCTTCTCCTACATGACTGTGCTGGCGTATGTAGGCGCCCTGATCGTCTACCAGGTCGGCACCTTGCTTGGATAGCCCGACGCGCCAGCGAGGGAAATCGAAAGCGACTTGCATCTTCCGGGGGGGCTAACGCCCGGATTTGGGGAGCATGATGTCCTTCGACTCACAGATGCTGATCGTACTGTTGCTGATCGCGGTAGCCGCGCTGTACATTGTGCGCTCGACGTGGCGGACCGCTCGCGGCAAGTCGCAGGGCTGCTGCAAGAAGGGCTGCGGCTCCGAAACTCCTTCCGCTCACACCAACGGGCACATCGTCTCCAGTGACGAGTTGATCCAATCCCTCCAGCGCAAGCCCCCCCGCGCGTGACGCTTCATGCCGCTCGAGTTGCTTCGGGCGGGCAGAAAGGTCCAGAAGGTGGCTGCTTTCTGCTTCATTCTGAAAGCCCGGGCAAAATGCTACAGCGGAATCCAACAGTGTGAGCTTCTTCAACACGGCTTTCGCAGGACAAAGCGTGGCTACCTGCCACGGCTATCGATTTTTTATCCTCTTTTCCAGCAGCGAGTTAGGCATCAATCTCTTGACCAGATCGCCTTCTTGCCAGATCTTGGCACAGCCCGTGCATTACCACTCTCCCGTCAGACTGGTTGCGAGTCCCAGACTGACAAACGCCGGGCTGGAAGCGAGTCCCAGACCTGGCGAACCAGGAGCGGTTGCGAGTCCCGGTCCTGGTGTCCGAGATAACCCACCTCAAACCTCCCGCACGGGCACGGGGCGATGCTGATTGCGAGTCTCGGCATAAATCGCCCCGTGCCGTCATCTCTTTTATGCCCACCTTTTTCGCACCAAGCCCACTGCCGACTGGCAATGCGCGTCCACTAGTGCGTCGGGCTATTCATCAATCGCCGATGACCGTCACCACGATGGTGCGAACGCGCGTGCGAACGTCGCATTCCAGGTGAAAGATCTGCTGCCAGGTGCCCACGGCCAGCGTGCCGTCCCGGATGGGGACCGTGACCCCCTGTCCGAGCATCGTGGCCTGGAGGTGGGAGTGCCCGTTGCCGTCATGCCAGGTTTGCTCGTGTCCATAGTTGAGGCTGGGAGGAATCAGCCGCTCGAGCAGCTGGGGCAGGTCTTGCATCAGCCCGGGCTCGAGTTCGATCAGCCCGATTGCGGCCGTGCTGCCCACGTTGAAGATATGCACGATCCCGGTGCGAGCTCGCGACTCCTTGACGATGCGCTCCACCTGCGGCGTGAGATCGTGGAAATCGCGCGGGCCGGCCGTGTTCAGGGTGATTTCCTTCTGGTGGATCATCCGACCTCTCCGCTGCCAGTTACTTGCACGATCAGAGCAACCCGGCCTGCTTGAGCGCCGCCCGCATCTTTTCTTTCTTGTCGCCGGTCAGTGCCGCAACCGGCGACCGGCTCGGGCCGATGGATCGCCCCAGCTCGTCGAGAGCGGCCTTCACACCGCCCGGGGCCGTCCCCAGCGTGAGGGCCATCCGCGCCGGATGCAAGCGCTGCTGCGCCGCCTGGGACGCGGCATGATCGCCGTGCACGAACGACTCGTAGATCTCGACCAGCAGCTTTGGCGCGAAGTTGCCCGTGGCGGGCACGGCCCCCTTGGCCCCCACGACCAGCCCGGAGTAGATGAGTGTGTCGCGGCCCATCATCACGGCGAAGCGCTCGGGCACGTGGCGGATATACTCGATGGTGTTTTGCAGGTCCCCCGAAGAATCCTTGGCCCCCAGGATGTTGGGGATCTCGGCGAGCCGGCCCACCGTGGGGGGGTCGATCTTCACACCGCCGCACGTGCCCGGGTTGTTGTAAAGGACCACGGGCAACTTCGTGCTCTCGGCCACCTTGCGATAATGGTCGAAGATCTCTTGCTGCGACGGCAAGACGAAGTAGGGCGTAATGACCGACACGCCGTCGACGCCTTCCTTCTCGGCCATCTTGGTGAGGCGAACGGCCTCGCGCGTCGATTCGGCACCGGTGCCGGCATAGACGGGCACTCGCTTGTTGACGTGCGTCACCGCCGTGGCGATCACCTGCTGCTTCTCGTGCTCGTCGAGGGCATAGAACTCGCTGTTGGTGCCGAGCACGAAGACGGCGTGGCAGCCCGCCGCAATCAGCTCGTCGAGAAAGCTCTTCAGGCGCGGCAGGTCGAGGTCCTCATTGGCCTGCATCGGCGTGGCCACGGGGGGGATGATGCCGTGAATCTTCATGTTGGTCCTCTCTTGGCAGCTCAGACGTCCTGGAGGCGTTTGCCGGCATAGCTGGCCCACAAGGCGTCGATGGTGTGGCCGACCCAGATCTCGGGACTCTCGCGGCGTAGATGCCGGGCAACCTGGAGCAAACAACCGACGTTGCCACTGACGACGGCGCGGGCTCCGGTCTTCAGAATGTTCTCGACCTTGCGCCGGCCCAAGCGTTCGGCCATCTCGGGCTGACTGAGATTGTAGCTGCCCGCCGCGCCGCAGCAGATCTCACTCTCCGCCAGCGGCACCACTTCCAGTTCTGGAATCAAGGACAGTAATTGCCGCGGCTGGCTGCGCACCTGCTGGGCGTGACAGAGATGGCAGGCATCGTGATAGGTCGCCTTCAGCTTGAGTGGGTTCTCGGGCTTCACGGGGCCGAGTGCGACCAGGAATTCGCTGATGTCCTTGACCTTGGCGGCGAACTGCGAGCCCGGCGCGCCGTCCAGGAGATGGCCGTAATCCTTGAGCATGGCGCCGCAGCCCGCCGCGTTGACGATGATGGCGTCCACGTCGTTCACGTTGAAAGCGTCAGCGTTGTCTTGCGCAAACTGGCGGGCCGGCTCTTCCTGCCCGGCGTGGTAATGCAGGGCGCCGCAACAGCCCTGCTTGCGCGGCACCAGCACTTCGCAGCCGTTCTTTTGCAGGACCTTGACCGTGTTCCAGTTGGTGGCAGGAAAGATCGCATTCCCCACACAGCCCGTGAAGAGGGCCACCCGGGCCCGTTTCTTCCCCTCCGCCGGCAAGAACTCGGGGAGATGGCCCGGCGCCGACTTCAAACGGGGCAACATCTCGTGCATTTGCCGCACCCGCCCCGGCAACAGATTCAAGGCACCGCTCTTCTCGAGGACGCGATCCAGCCCGCTCCACTGCAGCAAGCGCACGGGCGCCAGCGCGAGTGTATTGCGCCAGCCGTACGGAAACACATGGAAGAGCACCAAGCGTTGCAGCCAAGACAGCGTGCCCGTATCGGGCAAGGTCTTGGTGAGGTGTGCGCGGAAGGGCTCGATCAGCTTGCCATACTGCACGCCAGACGGGCAGGCTGACTCGCAGGCCCGGCAATCCAGGCACAGGTCGAGATGATGCCGCACCGTGTCATCCAGTTCCAGCCGGCCATCCGTGACCGCGCGCATCAAATAGATGCGGCCCCGCGGGCTGTCCATTTCCGTGCCCAGTTCCACATAGGTGGGACAGGCTGAGGTACAGAGCCCGCAGTGCACGCAATCGAGGAATAGCTCGTAATCGATCCCCGCATCGCGGGCCATGGGCAAGGAAGTTCGCGGGGTGTCGGTGCTCGTGGTCATGAAGGAATCATAACAGTGGCCAGTGGTCGGTGGCCAGTGGCCAGTCATCGCTCGTGGTCAGTGGCCCGTGGGTGTAGCAGGCTCGCCGCGATCTGCTTCACCTGGTAACCTGACTGGCAAGAATACCTGGCGGGCAACGAAATACTCCTGGCGGAACCGAGCGGGCAGAAGGAAGCGTCCCATGAAAGCCGAAAAACTCGAAGCCCTGGTGAGCGAAGGCGAATCGCGCAAGGCGCACAACTTCATCGAGACCTATCAGATTATTGCCGAGTGGATTCGCTTTGCCGATGCCAAGGCGGCAGCCACCCTGACCGTGAACGGCGTTCTGCTCGGGCTGCTCATTCCGACCTTGCGGCCCTATCTTGTCGACAAGTCGATCGAGCACCCCACGGCGTGGTGGCCCGCGCTCACGGTCATCCTCTTCCTCATCTGGATGCTCTTGCTGGTGCTATCGGCGATCAACTCGTTCCTGTGCATCCTGCCCTTCCGCGGGCCGATGCGCCGGCTCACGCTCGATCAGGCCTCACACTTCCACCCCGCTGCCGTCTCACACTGTTACAAGCTCGAAGAGCCCGAGCGCTTCGTGAAAGACTGCGAGCAGGCTGGCCCGGTCGGGCTGGAACGGGAAGTACTTACCGCCATCCTGGTCGACTCGCACCTGTCGAGCGCCAAGTACGGCTACGTGACCCGCTCCATCGTGCTGCTGGCGTGCAGCGTGGGCTTCGGGTTTCTCTATCTCCTCGCGATTCAGCTGTAAACGCGATCAACAAGAAAGGCGCGGGCCAGACATGACCCGCGCCGCGAGATTCTGCTCAGGGCTGGACCGAAGCTCAACGAAAATCGTTGTGGCAAGAGATGCAGACGTTGTCGAGCTTGGTGGCCGCCTTGTGGATCATGGCGGCGTTCTTGCTGGCGCCAGCGGCGGCGAACTCGAGCGACGCCTTCTCGTACTCGGTGCAGTACTTTTTCCAGAGCTTTTCCTTCTTCTTGTCGGGGTTCTTGGGGACGATTACCTTGGCGATGGCGGCGGACACGTAGCCCGCCTTGGCCAGGGCGTCACCTTGCTCCTTGGCTTCGTCGTCCGAGGGGGCTTTCTTGGCCAGGTCCTGGATGGTGGCCTCGATGCCGTCGCGCCGGACCAGGCCCGCCTTGTCGCCGACGCCAAAGCCTTCCTTGTTGCGCAACTTGAAGGGCACCATCAGGATGTCGATCTCGGCATCCTTGTCGCCGGTGATGGCCGTCACCAGCTTGGGCACGCTCTTGTCGTCCTTCTTTTCGATGGCGGCCGCCAGCTTCAGGATGTTCTCCTTGAGCTTGCCGTCGGCGGCTTCGGACAGTGCGTACACGCCGAAGGCCAGCCCGAGCGCCAACCACCAACGCACACTCTTGACCATGTGTCTAGCTCCTTAACAGTGAGGAATGAACAAAAAGGCGCGAGATGGTCGATCTCGCGCCCTTCGGGTTTGGCAGGTTGCTCTCAGCGGAAATCGTCATGACACTTGAGACAGGTATTATTGAGATTGCGGGCTGCCTTCTGCACGGCGGCGGGGGTCGGCTTGCCCTTGGCCATGTCGGCGAACGCCAGTGAAGCTTTCTTGAATTCCTCGTTGTACTTCTTCCACAGCTTCTGATCGCTGGCCTTGTTGATGTCGGCTTTCTCCGGGTCGGCAATGACGTCGGAGATGGCGGCGCAAATGTAGCCCATTTGCGCCCACGCGGCCAGCTGTTCCTTCACGTCCGCGTCCGAAGGCGGATTGCGGTCGAGCGAGATGATCATCTGCTCGATGCCGTCCGGCTTGATGGTGTCCGCCTTCGCACCGACCCCGATGCCGTCCTTGTTGCGCAGCTTGAAGGCCACCATGATGACGTCGATGGAGGCGTCGGGGTGCTTGCCGATCTGCTCGACAAGCTTCTTGCCGGCGGCCGCGTCCTTCTTCTCGACGGCCACGCCAAGCTTGACGATGAGGGCGTTCACCGAGTCTTCGGCAGCCCGGGCGAGATCCACGTGCAGGTACAGGCCGAACAGAGCCACCAGAGCGACGCCACACAGCCACAGTTGCGCTTTCCTCATCAGCTTTTCCTCCTCTTGAAAAGGGTCCCGGTTTGGTGAGGTGGGCGAGGAAGCGAGCGCTGGGCGTGACGCTCAACGATGCTGGTTCAGTTACGGAAGGCGGAGTGGCAATTGCCGCAGCTCAGGTTGAGCGCGGTCGCTGCCGCCTTCACCTTCTTGGTATCTTTCTCTTTGAAGGCCGCCGCCAGGTCGAGCGACGCCTTGTACATCTCATCGGTCCACTTGGTCCAGTCCTTGGGGTCCTTCTTGCCTACCTTTTTCTTGGG
Source organism: Gemmataceae bacterium (assembly GCA_050248575.1). Classification (GTDB taxonomy): domain Bacteria; phylum Planctomycetota; class Planctomycetia; order Gemmatales; family Gemmataceae; genus JBFWSD01. The sequence goes on along the minus strand of JBFWSD010000161.1, from coordinate 3,307 downwards.
GGTATGCTGGTGCGTGATGAGGGCAATGGCCGCCGTCACGTAAGCAGCGCGGGCCAGGTCGTCAGCTCCGCTTTCGAGCTGCGCCGACGAGACACGCTTTTCATAGTTCGTGAACAGCGACTCGATGCCGTCCGGCTTGATGTCGCCGGCCTTGGCGCCAATGCCGACGCCATCCTTGGTGCGCAGCTCGAAGAGTTTCATGACGACGTCGAAATCGTGCGCCTTGGCCACGGCGGCCGCCTGCTTCTTGGCGGCATCGGGGTCTTTGGCGACCTGCTCGGCGAGCTTGTTGATCGCGGCCACGAGCTTGGCATCGGCGGCCCCCTTGCCGCTCGAAGGCAAGAGCACCAGCGCCAGTGCCAGCATCGCGCCTCCGCCCATCTGCCACGACCGAGCGTTCATCGATGTGCTCCTTGTGATGAAGTGTGGAAGCGGGCGCCTCGTTGGCCCGCCCCGGTGTGTCCCTATCTTAAAAGACCATTCGCGCAATGCAAGGACTTGCCGGGTTTTTGCCCGCCCAAACGTCAAACCCGCGTCCTTAGACCCCGCGACGTCTGCCCAGGTTCCCGGAATCGAGGCCCGCAACGGCCCTTCGACTGCTCATTTGCCTCGAGCCTTTTCGCAAGCTATGCTATCCACTGAAACTATTGACAGTGCGATGTCGCGCTGACGCTCATCCTGTGGCCATACTTCGCGAGTGCGAGGGGCGAAGGAGCCATGGTCCAGTTGACTCAGGATAAAAAGACTCGTTCCACACGCAATCTCCTCGACTCCTACATGCTGGGAGACACCGTCGGCGAGGTTTCGTTCGGGCTGGAGACCTTCAAAGCCCTCCCCGACAAGGGTCGCGAGTTTCTGGAACGCCTGCTGCGGCTCAACCTGGTATCGCCCGGGCTGCTCCGCCCTTTTCTCGAACAGAGCACCGATCGGCTGCACGTCTTCACCAGCGATGAAGTCACGGGCGGCGCCCTCGTCGAAGCGGGCCAGCTCACGCGTTACCAGCTCGACCGCGTCCTGGCGGGCAGCACCCACGGCCTGGTCCTCGGCAACTATCGCATTCTCGAACGCCTCGGCGCCGGCAGCATGGCAGTCGTCTTCCTCGCCGAGCATCGCCTCATGAAGCGCCGCGCCGCCGTCAAGGTGCTGCCTGTCGACGACGACTGCGAGCCCGGGCTGCTCGAACGCTTCTACGGCGAGATCGACGTGCTCGCCGACCTGCATCATCCCAACGTGGTGATGGCCTACGACGCCGGTGAACTGGCCCCTTCGGGGCCGGGCAAGCCCGCCCTGCTCTACCTGGTCATGGAACTGGTCGATGGCGGCGACCTCGAGCAGTACTTGATTGAGCATCAGCGCGTCAGCGTGGCCCAGGCCTGCGACTGGATCCGCCAGGCGGCCGCCGGCCTGCAAGAAGCCCACGATCATCACCTGATTCATCGCGACATCAAGCCATCCAATCTGCTGCGCACCCGCGAAGGGCAGGTCAAGGTGGTCGATTTCGGCCTGGCCCGTCAGTTCTGCAGCAAGCTCACCAATCCGGGCGTCTTGCTCGGCTCGGTCGAGTTCATGGCGCCGGAACAGAGCCGCGATCCTACCAAAGTCAATGAACGTGCCGATATCTACGGGCTCGGTGCCACCCTGTTCTGGTTCTTGACGGGCGAACTGCCGTACCCACCCAAGCCGACGCTGGCCGCGGCCCTGCGTGCCCTCGAGATGGAACCGCCGCGGCGGCTGTCCAGCTTGCGCCCCGACGCACCCGCCGAGCTCGATCAGCTCATCGATCGCATGCTCAGCCGCGACCCGAACAAGCGGCCCAGCTCGCCCCTCGAAATCATGGCAGCCCTGACCCCCTTCACCAGTGCACTGCACTTGCGTGCCCACGTGGTGAACGATGAGGGTGAGCTGCCCGACACGGAACATGGCCGCCGCGTGCTGGTGGTGACGCGCGACAACAGTTTCCGCGAAAAGATGTTCGCCCTGCTCGAGTCGCTGAGCTGCCGCTACGATCACGCCGATGGGGAAGCAGCCATCATCGACGCCCTCCGCGATCAGGCCCCGGACCTGGTGATCGTCGATTTTGACGACCCGGAGCTCGACCAGATCATCGTCTGCCGCCGCCTGCGCGAGCGTCGACACGCGCCCAACCTCCGCCTGATCCTGCTCACGGACAATCCGGCCACCAAGGAGGCCGTGGCCCGCCAGTGCCCGGATGCCGACGATATCCTGCCCAAGCGGGTCGATGCCCGCCACCTGCAAACGCGCATCGAGCAAGCCTTGCAGATCAAGGAAGCGCTCGACCGCTACGAACGGATGACCCGGCACCTGCGCCTGGCCAATCGTCAGCTCGAATCGAGCCTGGAGGCCCGGGCCAATCATGTCCGCCAGGCCCAGGACGCGATCCTCTTCGCCATGGCCAAGATGGCCGAGTCGCGCGACGGCGAGACCGCGGGCCACCTCCGCCGCCTGCAAAACTTCGCCAACTTGCTGGCCCAGGAAGCGTCCAAGGATCCCATCTGGGCCCGCCATGTCGACGACAACTTCCTCGTCCAGCTCGAGCGCTGCGTGCCCTTGCACGACATCGGCAAGATCGGGCTGCCCGACCAGGTGTTGAGTAAGCCGGGCACCCTCGACCCGCAAGAACGGGCCATCGTCGAGACGCACACCTTGATCGGGGCCAACATTCTCGACGCCCTCGGTCGCGAGCACGGCGCCTTGCCTTTCCTCGACATGGCCCGCGAGATCGTCCGCCACCATCACGAACGTTACGACGGGCGGGGCTATCCCGATCATCTGGCAGGCACCGACATCCCGCCCGCAGCGCGGCTGGTGGCCATTGCCGACGTCTACGACGCCTTGCGGCGCAAGCGCTTTCACAAGCCCGCGCTGCCCCACCACGAGGCGGCCCGCTTCATCCTCGAAGGCTCCGCAGGCCAGTTCGACCCCGTCCTGGTCCGCGCCTTCAACACCTGTCAAAACCAGTTCGACCGCATCTTCAAAGAAATCGAAGAATAGCAATCTCTTAGACGCAAAACGCGATCAGCAGTCAGCTCAAGAGCTGACTGCTGATCGCTGCTGGCTGAAAGCACTTCGCTCAGCGACGATTTGCGACCAGAGTCATCTGCCTGGTCTCGTTGTCGCGGACTTCGATCTTGCTGTGGAAGACCGGACGGTTGTCGGTGCCCTGGATGTTATCGAGCCACCCCCCCGAAGCGTGCTGGACTGCAAATTGGCCGTCGTTGCCGGCCTGAACCTGGTGTCGTGCGCCCTGGGGCTCGAGGCTGACGTACATCAGGCGGGCGTTCTGCCC
>JBFWSD010000160.1:0-9296 GCA_050248575.1 Gemmataceae bacterium | reverse complement strand
TTGGCTTGCTTGTAGCGCATCAGCTCGTCAATCATGCCGTCGATGTCGTTCGACTTGAGTTCTTGCCAAAGTTCAGGGTTGTCGGCTTCGATGGCTCCCTCCCGTTTCCCGTCCGCCGTGCGCGCCTCGCCTGGTTCCGCTCGTTTCCCTCGTCCTGATTCCGCCTCCGTCGTCCGAAATCCGTCGCTTCGATTGCTGCTGAAGCCCGTTTCCAACCGGCGTTCCCCGTCGTTTGACTTTTTTGACCCCACAAAGCTTCAAACCAAGGCTACATCGAGTAGGCTTCCGTACTGCTCAGGCACCGACGAGCGTTGCCATTGACTGCCGCTTGATTTATGACAAATGACATTAAGGCATCTTTCGACCTCGACTACAGCGACTAGATCCCCCTCTCTGGACGCAAGCCTTTTGATTTCGACGCGCCGGACGCCGGACGCATGAGCGATCTCTTCTCCGAAATCCTCATAACACCAACTTTGCCCGCAACTCTCGGTTGATACACACCAACCTCGCTTGGTTATGGCAGCAACCTGTCCAGGCTTCGCGCGCAAGAAAAAAAAGGCCGCTTCATTGACCAGCGTCGCCTCCCAAACATCATCATTCTGGACCGCCATAATACTACGCGATGGCGAATCGGCCAAAAGCAGTCCGTCGACAAAGGTGAAGCACTCCATCATCAAAGCTATGGGCTTCGCCTCCACATTTATCGCGCGTAAAGCGCCATCTCCCCAATTCTTTTGCAGCGCACGCCGCGCCTTAGGCGAGAATACACGTCCCATAGCACTAACCACTTGACCTTTGGCAGAAAAAATATCTGTATCAGATATTCCGTAGACAACTCCGTCCTCATCGATCGATACGTCTTGTAAAGTGACGTCACGAAAAACGATTATCCTCCAAGCCTCGCCCGGAATCCGAAGCCACACTTTATCGTCTGCAAAAAACGCTACGCGTCCCCGGCGAAACGCCTTTCCGGCAACGGGCACATCGCTGGAATATTCGAGCTCATATCGATCAAAATGCCATCCATAGTCGTAAGATTGATAAACGATGTTTGAGGCGAGAATCGTAACAATATTCGACTCCGCAGCTATACTGCAATGCTGAGGATGCGCAATTATTTCGATTATGTTGCGCAACTGATAGCTGCCATCGCTTATCGCCCCGACGTGAATCGCATTGGGACGATAATTAAGACAGAGCACTTGCCTGTCGCGGCTCATTTGTCTGTCTCCAGTATTTCTAGAATCGTATCATCCGGGGGGAACAACTCGTCAATGAGGTATTCAGCACCGGTTTCTCCAGCTATTCCACCAATAATCGCCCCTCCAATTCCGAAGACAACGGCACCAACCCCTGCACCAATTGGGACCGCCTCAGGGCCTGCAAGCAGCGCTAATCCACCTCCGGCCTTTGCGCCAAGTTTTGCCCCAGCGGCACCGAAGGTGATGGCACCCCCTATTCGCCCTGTTTCACGAATCAACGTCTTGGGCCAATCGGCTCCTGAGGAAACAACATTGTATCCCCCAATGGCAATGTCAATAGCGATCAGGATACGACCAGCCACGCGCAGGCGGGCGGCAACCCGCTGCACCGCTTGATTTGGCTTTGACCTGATTATTTGCATGTCCGTCTTGCCCTTTTGGCGCAATTCCTCATATGTCGGTTTGTGACCTTGGGGACGTCGACGCGCCCACGCTTCGATCAACCGATTCCCCTTCTTGATAATTTCATCTTTCAATTTGTTTCTGGTCGCAACTCTCCATCTGGCCGCCCGCTCTTCGGGAATCCCTGCACGAACCATGCGTTCCGCAGTCTTCGAGATTTCGGTGTCTGCCTTAAAATATGTATCACGTAAGGCGGCATGGAGCATTAATTGTTGAGCAGCGTGATCGATACCAGACCGAGCCATATCTTCCCAAACCGGGCTCTTCCGTACCATGTCCAGAATCTGGCGGTCGAACGGATCCATTGCCGCTACTTGTTTCGCCTTTTCGTTTCGTTGCAGATCGATAATCCTTTCCTCTTGCCTGCGAATCCAGCCGCCCATGAATTGAGTGACAAGTCTGTCATCTATTACTCGGACGTAGTCTTCCCCGTTTCTTCTGCCGAGTTCGACCTGCTTTCGAACAAAAAGGTCGTGCCATGCATCACTAATCCATTTATCGACTCCAGCTTTGTTTCCAATATAGCGTTCAATGACTTCCGCTGAGCGTGTGCCGGCGAGGAACGGATGAAGTCTATCCGGTCGGTTGTAGTAGGCGGTTGTGAGGCTACTCTCAAGTTTGCGTTTTGCTTCAAAAAGGATGGCGACACGCTCGTTATCGGTCACGCCTTGTAGGCCGTCCGGATCAATCGCGTTTGTGGGGTTGTTGCGGACGTAGTCATAAAGGTTGGGACCGTCGATACGCACGCGATCTTCGCTATACCAGCGGCCGGTGGGGGCGTCATAATAGCGCCCGCTTAAGTCGGACTTTTGCAGGCCGGTTTCGCGGTCGGTGCGGTAGCTGGCATAGCCATAATCGCCCGAGTTGGTCGGGCTGCTTTCGCTCAGTTTGTTGCCGTAGGCGTCATAAGTGATGGCCGAGAGGATGGCGCCTGTCTCGTCGGTGACGAAAAAGATCGAACCCAACCGGTCGGCCAGTAGCCAGGCGGCGTCGCCATTGGCCGCGATGCGGGCGAGGCGCTCCAGCACCCTGGCTCCGAGTACATACCGATCTATCAAAGAGCTGCTGCCGTCCAGGTCGAAGAGGACGAGGCCGTTGTCATGCGTGAAGCGGGTGACGGTGGTCGAGCCGTCCATCACTTGCTTTTCAATGCGCTGGCCGAGTGCATCATACACGTAAGTGGCGGCCATTTGCAACGTGCCGCCGTCGGTGGCGCGCTTCTCCACACCGACGATCCGGTTGTTGTGGTCGTATTGGTATGTCCACGTCTGCTTCAGCCCATTTGTTACCTCCTGGACCGCCCCAAGTGCTTCCGGCTGGGACGAGTATCGCCGGTCGGGATTCGCACCCGAGGATTCGAGGTGCCTTCGCAAGGCACACACTACAACGCCGTCGAGCACGACGCTATCCGCATGAAACCCATCGACCGCTTCGGCATCGACCTCTCGCGCATCCGCTTCCTGTCGCCGTCCGAACACAACGACGAGCTCTTCTACGCCGAGGCCACCAGGAAGGTCAAGAAAGACAACACCTTCTCCTTCGCCGGCCGCCGCTACGAAACACCCGTCGACCTGCGCGGCAAGGAGATCCAGCTTCGCCACGACCGCCACCACAACACCGCCGCCGTCATCATCTACCACAAGGGCCAGCGCCTGGGCGCCGCCCGACTCCTCGACGCCGTCGCCAACGGCCTGCAACGCCGAAAGGAACAGCCATGATCCGCTCCTTCTACGGACTCACCCAGGACCCCTTCGATCATCGCGAGCTGGAACTCTTGCCCCAGCAACAGGAGATCCACGACACCCTCAAGGTCCACTGCCAGCAGGGCGGCCTGTGCCTCGTTCTCGGCGTGCCCGGCACCGGCAAGAGTGTTGTCAAGAAGTCCCTGCAGGGCCTCCCCGAAAGCCAGTACCTGGTCGCCACCGTGGCCCGCACCCTGCACACCTACACCAACACCGTCAAGATCCTCTGCGACGCCTTCCGCGTCGAGTTCGAAACCTCGGCCTTCAAGTGCGAACGCCGGCTCATCGAACAAGCCTTCAGCCTCAACCACGCCGGCAAGGCCCTGACTACCATCCTCGACGACGCCCACCTCATGGACCTGGCCAACCTGCGCAAGCTGCGGCTGCTCTTCGAAGACTTTCCGAAAAATCACAACCTCGTCCTCATCGGCCACACCAGCCTGCTCGCCGCCCTCGACTTGGGCGTCAATCACGACATCAAGAGCCGCGTCACCTACTCCGTCATCGCCAAGCGTCTGAACTCCGACGACATGCGCGACTTCATCCTGCGTGAACTCGACCGCGTCGGGCTGCCCCACAACACCTTCAGCCGACCCGCCGTCGACCTCGTCGTCCGCTCGGCCGATGGCGTCCTGCGCAAGGCCCGCAACCTGTGCCTCGGCTGCATGATCGAGGCCGTCCGCTCCGCCACCAAGACCATCGACATCGACAACGTCAACCGCGTCCTGATGCAGCCCCACTGGCAGAAGGAAGCTGACCTCGTGGACTTCTGACGTTTCGCCCACCTCGTCCGACCCTGGAGAGCACGATGATCTCGAAGGATCTGCTGCGTCGCATCCGCAACGACCTGCCCATGCCCGTCACCATCGCCGCCCTGGGCCGCGAAGGGCCGCCCTCGAAGATGAGCGAGGGCTACTTCCGCTTCCTCTGCCCGCGCTGCGGCGAAATGCGGGCGACGGTGAATCCCAAAAACAACCTGGCGCATTGCTTCTGCTGCGCGCAAAACCTCAACAATATTGACTTGCTCATGGCCCTCGATTACGACTTCCGTTCCGCCGTCACCGTCCTCGAACGCTGGCTCGAGCAGCACGATGCCCAGACCAAGAAGGAATCCGCTGCGCCGTCAACGTCGCATGAGCATGAGTAGGCGCCCACTCCACTACGCCACCCCGATCGCAACGCTCACATGCCCACTCTGCTGCGCCAGTCCGATCAACGAGCCGCGATGCGCGTGACGAGTTGCCCAGTGCCGTCGCTGGCGAGCCGCAACGCGCGTCGTGGCCCGGCCAACCCCGTCGCGCCATCGCTCTCCAAGTTTTTCAGCAATTCGGGAATCGGGCCTTCCGGCCCCTCGAATCCATACAGGTTTAACTTGGGAAAAAGTACGACGACAATTCCGCCCGGGACAGTTTCAAACGCTGGGCGGCAGCCCGCCAGGTGGAGGGCTGGACGACCTTGAGCGTGCGCGTGGTCGAGATGGACGAACGGCTGGCGAAGGCGGCAATCCTGGGCCTGAACCGCGGCGGTCGCATTGTCAAACTCCCTCCGCGTACTGGTCAAGGGACAGCCCGGCGCTCGGTTTGAACTGTCGGTCGAACTCGTAGATCATCGTCGTCATGTTCCGCTCGTGACATCAGTCGCGTGGCGTAGCCATCAGTCGCATCGTTCCCGTCCGCGCTCATCGTGCGCGCCTTGCGTTGCCAACGCGTTCGCGACTCCGGTCTTGCATCGATTTCCACTGTACGTTGCTCCACCGAAACTCTGCTGGTCCAACACACCAGTCCGCGTGATTCACTTGCTTTGTCGATGCCCTTCCCCGTCCGCCGTCCGCGCCGATCCTGCACCCCGGTCGTTTCCGCGTTTCGTGATCCTGTCTCCGTCGTCCGAGATTCGTCGCCTCCATTGCCCACGAAGCCCGTTTCTGACCGGCTCATGGCATCGTTCAAGTTTTTGACCGCACGGGCTACAGGAAGTCGATGCGATAGTCAGTTTTTATCGGCCGGAGAACTTCATAGTGGGCGACTGGCTACGCCCCATCGATTTCCGCTGTACGTTGCTTACACACTATCTACAGTCGGCAAGCGATCCAAGAAGAACTGCCTCGACCTCCCCGAGCACTTCGAGATCGGTTACATACCAATAGGCGAAGCGAAACCAATCACCATTGAGAAATCGCTTTGAGAGCTTGATCTTAAGGCCTCTAATTAGGGCGTTAGACAAATTGCAGTTGAATTGTTGGTTCCACATTTTTCTGTACAGCGAATGAAATCGTGACTCCCGAAATTCGTCTCTAACACTTCCCGCCATGACAAGGCAGTGCCCGCACGCTGTCGCCTCCACACAGAGAACCTTGCAGAAGGGACAGACAAATGGAGCCTGCCACCAATGTTGTCGAGGTGGCACTTGGATGGCCAAGTACTCAGTAGAGGACTTGATACCAATACGAACTGGCGGCACGAAGTACTGCTCGCCGGTCTCGGAATAGTTTTCTCCCTCGCGAATATACAGCCGCCATTGGTCTCGACTCTCAAAGTTGACAATCCACGCGTCTGGATCACCTCCAACCGAGCGCAGGCGCACGAACTCTCGTGCGAGGAGCGACGTCCACAGGTAGTCTCTCGCAAACCGTCGAGGTCCTAGTACAATGTTCCATTCCCATACGACCTCGCCATGCTTCTGCCAGTAGTCACGAGCGCAATTGGCGAGTTCCTCACGAGTGAGTCTTTCCACGCGTGCGTTCCTTTCTATCGATGCGTGGGCGATACCGCAGGACCTTGGTAGCCGGCCTGCTGAGCTGCGCCAGTGAGAAAGTCGGCAAAACCTTGACCAGACGGTGTGTAATGTCCGGAAGTGAGATCAGCTGAAACCGGAACTCCATTTTCAAACCAGAAGGAGCCGGCTCCGTGCACTCCCTCGACGCCGCGCGAAGTGCCATAGGCCGCAGCTTCTGCATGGGTGCCAGCCCAACTCGGGACCATCACAAACTCACCATCTAAGGAAACAATAGCCTTATACTGACCATCGAGGGGAACGCCGTTGGCATCAACATATTTCCCATTAATGATCTCGAAGCGATTCTGAGCGGTTGCTTCGATCAAAGGTCTGTTTCCTGGTGACGGAGGACTGCCTCGATTCGGCAGTATTCCCGGAGATGGCGGCGTCCCTGCGGGCGAACTCATGTTATGCACCCACACGAAACCGCCGCCGCCCGCCTGGGCTATGAAGTATGTGTGGACACCTTCCACCTCGAAGTTGTAGATCGACACACCTTGTGGGCGAGACTCGTAGTCACTCAAGACCACTGTGGCGATCTGCTCGTCGGGCTGAATGAGGTTGTGACCAGCCTGCAGAGCCCCAGCATGGACCCACCCTTGGCCTTCTACCCAGAACGGATGCCCGTCCGTCGTCTCGATCTTTTGCACCGAGCCTTCTGCCGTGCGGACTTGCAGAATTCTGACGTGATCGCTGGTGTTGCGGAAGATGCGCGTGACCTTGCGCGGAACCATCTGGCCCGTGTGCTCGTCACGGGCCATGACCACGTCGCCGACCTGAATGTCCTCAATTTTCTTGTAGGTAGGGCCATGCCTTGGTGCAGATGACGAGCTGCCGAGGCCGAACAGAACCCCGGCTGCAGCCAGCAGGCAGCCACACAGCCAAACGACAGCGAGCTTACTTGGTTTTTGATTCTTGGAGATCATATCTTCAGTTTCCTTTTGAGCGTCGCCGTTGTCAAGGACCGCGCAATCCCTGCTACGACTTCAGCTTCCCGATCAACATCACAAATCTCTTCGTCGTCGCGCGGCACTGGCATGGCAAGGTCCTCGTCTTCCCGTTGTCTCTTGCGCCTGTACAAGAACCAGCCGACGACACCGATGCCGGCAATGGCAGCCGCCATCCAGACGTTGTCATCCCATGCAAATCCTGACGCGTCGGCGGCAACCACGTCGGTTTCAGCCATGAGGATGACGTGCCCCGCTGTGAAGCAGTTACGCGGATCGGGCGGCTTGGGGTTTTTCGGCCTAGGCGTGTTCTTCGGCTGCGCCGGGGGTATTTTCGCCGGCGGGCGGGCTGGCGGCCTGGGCGGCGCCGGGTCGGCCGAAGGTCGAGGCCTGGGGGCGGGCGGCGTTGGACTCGAAGCTGGCGGGCGAATGCCAGGCGGGCGTGTCGCTTTTCCTGCGCCCTTAGTGAAGGGGGAGCGAAATACTGCTTCAGCGACATCATCCCACGACTTGAGCAGGAAGTTCTTCAGTTGAAGGTAGAGCCCAAGGACAACGAACTGGTTGGCAGATACGGCGGTCAGGGCTGCGAACGCACAAGTCCCCACACTGATGACGATGTCAGGCCAGGTCGGTCCTTGTTCCGTGATCAGATATCCAATGGCTAGATCCAGCCCGACGCAAGCGGATGTGAGAACAAGTACGGCCACAACTCGGTTTGCCAGCACTCGCTCCACGAACGAAGTCAGGCCAGTAGGATCAGTGAAGTTGAGCGGACTGTTGCTCACATAGCGATAGAAGTTGGCATCGCCAGCTTCGAAGCGCAGCGGATCCTGGCTGATGAACCTGCCGATGCTCGGATCATAGAAGCGGGCACGGTAGTAGTAGAGTCCGGTGATCGGCTCGAACTCCCGCCCCGTGAACTTGAAGCGGTCACCGGCAAACTGGTTGCTCTCGAAGATCACCTTGCCGAAGCTGTTGTAATCGATGTGGTTGATAACCGCCCCGGCGGAACTGACGATGTCCCGGACGGTGAAGAGCTTGTCGGTCAGGTACCAGTTCGTGCCCTCGCCCGGCCGGAAGCGCGCGATGATCTCGTCGACCCGGTCGCCGAAGAGATAGCGCGCCAGCACGTTGCCCGCCGCGTCGAAATCGGCCCAGACGTTCTCGCCATCGAAGGCGTGAGTCACGGTCTGACCGTTGACGGTCTCGACGATGCGGCGGTCGAAGACATCGTAGGTGTAGCGGACCTCGTTGAGGACGAGCCCGGACGAGGTGTGCTCAACGACCTCGGTCAGCCGGTTGCGGTGATCGTATTCGAAGCTGGTGTAGTTGCCAGTGGCAATCTCCGTCTTCAGGATGAGGTTGCCCTCGAAATCGTACTCGTAGTTGAAGATGCCATCGGAGAGGATCTGATTGTTGGGGCCGACGACATTGTCGCCGCCGATGCGGTTGCCGTTGGCATCGTAGAAGTAGTTCTCGTCCGGCTGGCCGGTGTGCAGGGCACCGGTGAGCTGTCCCGTCGGGTCGTAATTGTAGTCGGAGGATTGCCCGTGGTGCGACTCGAAGGTGAGTTGCCCAGCCAGGTCGTAAGTGTACACATAGTCGGCTAGCATCGAGCCGCTGCCATTGCGATGCACCAGGCTGGTGAGCTGGCCGACCGGATCATAGGCCATCTCGCTCGTGCCGACGAGGAACGTGCCCGTCAAGTCCGCGAAGCGCTGCACCTGGACGCGCTCGCCGCGGTCGTTGTAGCTGAAGCCAACTCGTGCAGGATCGATGCCGCCACCTTGCCAGGTGCGCGCGAGGAGCAGGTCGCGGGCATCGTAGGTCGATTGAACGATCACCCCATAGTTATCGGAGATCGAGGTGATGTTCCCAACAGCGTCGTATCCGTAGGTCAGCACGAGGTGAGGCAAGAGCGGCGTGCCGGCGTTGTCCACCGAGGTGACGCGATTCACGGCATCATAGGTAAATGCGTAGCTGCTGTCGGGATCGCTGGCCGTGAGCATGTTGCCGATCGCATCGTAGGTGAAATCGAGTGTCCGCACAACGCTCGTGCCGTCGAGCCAAGACTCACGTGTCATCCGGTCGAGCGCGTCGTGATCGAAAGTTCGCGTCCTGCCGTTGCGGTCAGTAATGGCGACGATGTTCGAGACCGCGTCGTACTG
>JBFWSD010000159.1:0-9308 GCA_050248575.1 Gemmataceae bacterium | reverse complement strand
CCGGCTCGAGCCTGGGCCGGCAAAGAAAATACCCCTCCCACCAGAAGCGGAACCGCTTCATGAAAGGATCGACGAGTCCGGCGCAGAAAAGATTGCGCGGATCTGGAGAATTTCCGGTGGGCAGGCAAAATCTGCATGCAGCTCACTTGGTCCGCGGTTGCGCCTGTTCTGCCAGCGCCGTCAGGACCGTGGGCGGCTTGCCGCGCATCAGCTTCTCGATCAGTTCTCTGCCCGCAGCGTTCTTCAAGGCCACGAGAATCTCGAGACCGCGCTGAAGCTGCCGCACTTCGGAGAGATCACACTTGTCGATGAGCCTGGTCAGTCGAGCATGCACTTCGAGGGAGGGCGGGTTCTTCCGGGCAGCCTCGAGCATGGGCATGATCGCGACGCCGAGCTTGGCCAGTTCCACCGATGCTCGTTCACGCAACTCGAAATCCTCGCTGTCGAGCGTGTCGATCAGCCGTTGCACCCCTTGCCGTTCCGGCAACTTCGTGGCGGTGACGAGTTTGCCTGCGAGGTAAGTGATGACGTTGTGCGTGCTGTACAGGATCGCCGAGGCCTGGAGGGCCGGCGCGGCTGGCTCAAAAGCCAGCTGATTCCAGCAGGCGTCGCACTGCTTGGGCGAGATGGTCTTGGTGTCGGGCGAAACGTTGACCGCGATCAGACGGACGCCCGGGCGGCCTTCCTCCCCGATGGCCTTGGTGAGTGCTTCCAACTCGCCGCGTCCTTCCTCGTTGAGGAACACGGTGCGAACGCGGCCACCTTCTTCGCCCACGGCGAAGGTGGTGATTTCAGGTTCGCGCGGCATCTTCGGGCCGCCACCGGCTTCACCAACTTTATCGGTCGGCATAGCGGGCACTTCGGCTTTACCGCCTTCCTCCATCAAACCGTCCGTGGAGAGGGTCGCGCCGTCTTCCAGGCCGATCATGCCGATGCTGGTGACCTTGCCCGCCTCCTCGCCAAAGGGTTCGGTGGTTGGGGAGTGGGTCAGGGAAGGAGCGCCCGAGATGCCGCCGCCCTCTTCGCCTTTCGCCTTGGTCGAGGCGGCGGCGGTTCCTGCAGCGAACAGCCCGGCTGCCGAGAAGACCATGCGTTGCAAGGCCGCGCGGCGCGGCAACAGCGGTTCGGCTGCAGCCGTCTCGACGGGCTCGACTCCTGCGAAAGGATGACGCATCGTCCACCTCACTTGATGCGGGGCAATGCCGACCTGGCCATGGCCGATACGATGGTCGCCGTGCGCGCGTCGGCCAGCTGTTCGACCACTTTCTTCGCCTCGGCAGTCTTTAGACACACGAGCACTTCAAAGCCGCGGCGCAGTTGCAGCAGGGCGGGCAAGTCCTTGGCCTGGTCGAGCATGCGCCGCAGCCGATTCTGCACTTCGACCGAGCTGGTCTTGCGCTGCGCTGCTTCGATGGCGGGCAACGCCGACATGCCAAGCGCCGCGAGCTCGCCCGTGGCCCGTTCGCGCACGTGGTAGTCGTCGTGGTCCATTTCTGCGATCAGCCGCGCCACGCGCTGGGGATCCGCCGGAGCGATCTTCGAATCAAGATGCTTGGAAAGGAAAGCGATCGATTGCTTGCTGCCATAGAGCATGGCACAACCTTGCGGGCCCTTGGCGGAAGCGTCGCCCATCTCTCTCCAGACCTGGTCGAGCTGCTGGGGCTGCAATTCGCGTGCGAGCGGCTGCACCTGGATGAGCCCGAAGGCTTGACCGCCCTCCTCGCCGATCGCTGCCGTACTGGGCACGGCTTGCAGTTGCAGTTGCTGCTGCTGTTGTTGCTTGAGTTGCTCGAGCTGTTTTTTCAGTCTCTCGATGTCTTCGGGGTTCTTGCCCCCCTCTTCGCCGAGGGCACGCGTGGAGGCGCCGCCTTCTTCGCCAAGTTTTTGTGTGGTTTCCCTGCCGTCAACCGGGAGCGCGGGACCTTGGCCGCCATCTTCGAGACCGGGGACCACCCAGCTGGTCACCTTGCCCGCTTCTTCGCCGAAGGGCTCGGTAGTGGGGGGCGTGTTATTGACAGCGCCGCCTTCTTCGCCGACAGCTGCCGTGGTCTTGCGGAGGGCAACCGCCACGGCGTTGCCCCCTTCTTCGCCGACGGCCTCGGTGGACAGTTCGCGGGCACGGGCGGCCGCGTTGATTCCGAGCACGCCGGCCGTCGCGAACACCATCCGCCCCAGGGCGCCACGTCGCGACATCGACTGCCCGTGGTTGGTTTCGACCTTGTTCACGCCCGCGAATGGATGTCGCATCGATGCACTCCTTACGATTCTCAACGCAAGTCAGGAAAACAGATGCCAGCGAGCCCTTGGCTCGTCTTTCACACAAGGAAGACGGGGAAGCGGCGGAAAAGATTGTCACAACCTGGCGCGCCAATGCAGTTCGCTTGCACTCCGACAGCTTGCACACCGACAGGGTTTGTGTAAGCGGCGCAAGTTGTTGCTGGTACGCTGTTTTCTTCAAAGTTGTTGACATAGCGAGTGTGCAAGCCCCTGGGCCGAACAGCACGGAAGAACGCGCTGCTTGGGTTTAAGCGCGCGTCTAACCCTTATTCTGCGCGGGGCAGCCGCGAACAACGTGTCAGGCTTGTCTGTCGCGGCGAAATGGATGTGGAGAGATTCAGTTGCCCTGTCCTTCGGCCCGGCGTTCCTGCTCGGGCCGCTGCTGGGGCAGTGCGGGCTCCTTCTCGTCTTCCTCGCGTTCGACGACGATCTGGCCCACTTCCGTTGCGGCCACCAGCCCTTTCTCGATGAGCTTCTCGACCAGGTTACGATGCTGCTGCTCGTGCTCGTGGGGCAGGGCATCCTCGTCGGAACGCATCGAGATGATGATGTCCTTCTTGCCCGTCACCGGATCGCAGCGGAGGCGAATGGTCATTTCGGCCATGAGAGGTCCCTTCCAGGTGCGAGAATGCGTCTGCCGGTGTATTGTCTCAAATGAGATCGGCGCGTGAAGGCCAAAGCCCACAGTTCTTTAGCCCCGATCGAGCCCCGGAGTGGAGGAGCATCGAGCTTAACCAAGTGTGCCCCTGATCCAGCGTGGCTACCTGGCCGGCTCCAATGTCTTGAGTTGCTTCAGTGCCGCCAGACGGTGGCGCTCGTCGCTATGTTGGGCACCTTCGGAAAGCAACGCGAACTTCTTCTCGCGGGTAAGGTTGCTGGCAACAATGGCCTCAGCAACTTGCCCGCTGCTGATTTGCCTCGGGTCGGCCATGATGGAACGGTACACTTCTGGCAGCCGCGCAGGGAACTTTCGAGCCAGGATCTCGAGCATTGAACTGCGCACGACCCACTCGCATCCAATATCGGTGATCAGGTGCTGCCTTGCATATTGCTCTTCGCCAAGCTTGCGTGTCTTCTCCCACCAGGCCTGCACATCTTGCTTGGCATAGGCATGGCCGACGCGCCGCCAGTTGTTTCGATCGGGCGCCAGCTGAACAAGAATGTCGCTGACCACGTCGCGAACGCGGCGGTGATAGGCTGGCCAGTGTTTGGAAGCATAATGCTGGCCGCGCGTCAAGCGGTCGTCGTCCAGATGATTGATGAGTAAAGGGATGGCATCGAAGCCTTGCCGCCGTAACCGTTCGTGACGTTCGTCGTCACCGATGAGCATGAAGCGCTTGAACTCGCTCACGCTGGTGTGATCGTTGACGAGGTCATCGATCATCGCTTCCACGCTACCTGGCCTGGCCTGGCTGGGCACAAGAGCCTTGTCGAGTGAAACCAGTAATTCCCGATTCTCCTTCGTGTCGAGCGACCGGTCCCGGGCGATCAGGGTGTGCATGTGCTGTGCCAGCGACGTGCGATTGTCGCTGACGCTTGTCAAGCCGGACACACAATCGTGCCAGACGAAATCGATCAGGCCGCGCCGAGGCGACTCACCACAACCTTTCTCCCAGAAGACGCTGGCAAGCCGTTCCTCGCCGAGTAACTGACACTGAATTGCCAGGATGAGGCATTCGCCCGGCGGCACATCCTGCCGCCAACGTTCTAACTCGGGCCGCGCCGCGCGGCGGATGTCCAGGATGAAGAGCACGGGGCGCGCGCCCTCGATCTTCCCAACCCGGACCCGATGCAAGCCAAGCAACACCTCGCCATCTTCCCTAGCGTTCGGCGGTCGGATCAAGAAACCCGCCTCAAACGTCTCGCTGTGGGCCCGACGGTAAAGCACGAAAGGCGCCTGCTTCCTCGGCACAGGCAACTCGCAATCACGGTAGAACAAGGCCACGCCTTCCAGCGTGTTCTCGATTCTTTCGATGATCTGTTCGGCCCGGCGGCGCAATTCGAGATCGCCCCGCGCCGCAGCAGCGCGAAGCTGCTCGAGCGCCGGCACGCCTACCTTTTCCAGCGCACGCGTGGCTGACTCGCGCCGATCAAACTCGGGATGGCCAAGTTCATTGATCAAGGATTGCACAGGGTCGGCTCTTGCCTGCTCGCCAAGCGCCGTAGCAAACACCCCAACCAATAATGTGAAGCACACTCTGCATGTCATGGACGGACCTCCGTTGACCGTCGTGCTCCAAAGAGGTTAGACCATCGCAAGAGCGGAAAACAAGACCAGTCGCGAAGGGTGTTTTCGGCGAAACGGGGGGCGTCAATGCCGTGGCCCAGCATCCTGGCAAGGCTCGACTTCAACATAATGGGATGAAGCAACGGAGGAGACACAGTCCAGGGCTACTAACGCGCCCCGCGCGCCTGTCGCGCACCGAATGAGGCCCGCTCACTCAGCATCAACGGCTCTGGTCGCGTTGGGCGGACCAGACCACGATGCGGCGGATGATCTCGTCGGGGATCGGGATACTGGCTGCCTTGCCTTCGGCGGCGGTCTGAACGACGATGCGGCCCGCGCCGTAGTTGCACACGGCCAGCGAGGGCATCTGTGTGCTCTTCTGCCGGGCCAGCAGCGTGTAGTGCTCGTCCACCTTGACCATCGGGTCGGCGGGGAAAGGCAGGTCGTCTTCGGCCAGCCCCTTGGTGATGAAGTGATCGGGGGCCAGGTGTTCGCGGGCGGGCTGCTTGTCGTCGTACCAGTTCTTGAACGTGATCGGATAGGGCAACAGCCCGGGCGTGACCATGCCCTGCTGCGACGGGTTGGGCTGGCTGGCTACCAGCCCGCCGCCGCGCTTCACGAAGCGATGGAACTGTTCCTTGTTCTTTTCAAAGAACTTGAAGTGCTCGGAAGCGTCTTCGCCCCAGTGCGTGGGCAGGAAGATCACGTCGATGTCTTTGAGCTTGTCGGGCTCGAGCTTCTGCCACGAGACGACGGTTACCTCGAAGCCGAGCGTCTTCAGTCGTTCGATGGCCCCTTCCTCGCCCATGCCGAGGGCGGGCACAAGCACGCGGACCGGCCCTGTGCGTTCAGGCTTCACGTCGGGCAGGATGGGCACGGCCCAGGCCAGCGTCGGCATCAGCAACAACACGCATGCGATATTCTTCATGTCCGTAGTCCGTAGTCCGCGGCCTGTAGCTGATTGGAACATACCGAGTTGGCTACAGCGCCGAAACCCCAAGACGGTAACGAGACTGTCACTTCTCCCCACCGGCAACTGACTACTGGCCACTGGCCACGGCTATTTCACGGGCCGAGACTCGAGCGGCACGGTCACGCTGTCGAGTCGGCCATCGAGTGTGTGGCCCGCGGCGAGGATGCGGTAACGGCGGCCCGTGCCCATGTCGAAGGTAACGAGTGCTTCGCCGTTTTCGAGTACGAGGGCGGGCTGCCAGTACAGGGTGGCGGCATATTCGCCGGCCCGGGCTCGCGACTGGCGATAACCAAATTCGCGGACCACGAACGGCGGCGCCGGCGGAGCACTCAGCTCCTCGACCACCTTGGTCGCCTCGTTCTTGGTGTTGGCATGGGCGCTGTCCAGGAGGGGCGCCTTGTAGTCCTTGCCGCGCGTCGCGGGCCCTGGCTTGTCGGCGTCGGCCGCCCTTTCCCGCAACTCCGACTTCTTCAGGTCGCGGCGGACAAACTGGTACTGGAGCAGGGCGGCCAGGCGAGCTTTTTCTTCGGGCTCCTTGTTGGGCAGCCCGTTGACCTTGAGCACCTCGGGCCGCGGTAGTTGCGCCAGTGTACCAGCCCCGCCTTCGCCGGCTTGCTGCGGTTCCACAAGGTTGCCCGGGACCGGCACACGGTCCACTTGGGCGAGGGCGGAGCCCGGCTTCAACGCATCCCACACCGGATCCTCGCCGAGCACCTGGGCCAAAGCATCGGACCTGGTGCTGAGCTGCATCGTCGCCAGCAGCCCGAACACGGCCAGCAAGCAAGCAGCCGTGGCCAGGTAGGGCAGCGTGGAAGGCATCATGCGGCGGAAGGCGCTGGTCGCCAGTGCGAAGGCTCCCGCCACGAACAGCACGAGGGCCAGCACCGGGATCCACCATTGGCGTAGCCCGCTGATGAGCCGGTCGTAGGAAGCCAGCGCGGCCTGGGCCGCCTCGTAGCGAACTTCTGCTGCCGCGCGTTCCGACTCGAGCCGGCGCTTGGCGTCGGCAAGCTGCGTATCGGCCTCTTCGGCCTGCAGTTTGAGCTCGGTCCGGGTATCGAGGAGTTGGCGGCGGGCACCGAACCGTTGCTCGACGAGCGCCCGGCGCTGGACCGTGGCGTCGATGAGCTTGGCTTCCAGATCGGTCACTTCCTTGGTGAATTCGGCGTCGAGGCGATGCTTGCCTTGCAAGAAGGGGCTAACTTCCACATCGACCTTGTTGAGGGCAAACATCTGCGCTTGCTGGGCATCCTTGGCTTCGACAAAGTGCCGCCAGCCCTGGGTGGCCAGCAAGAGATCGAGGGCCTGGCTATCGACGCCGCCCTGCAACAGGAAGTCGGCATATTCCAGGTCCTGCGGGCGGTTCAGATCGGAACCGAGCCAGAAGAACCCGGGCAGGCTGACCTGCCGCTCGGCATCGGCATCAGGTTCGGTAACGGCCAGCATGACGACGCTGGGCAGCGCCTTGTTCTCTTCGTCGCGCGAGCGGCAGCGCAGCTTGACCTGCTCGCCAGGAGCGTAAGCAGCCTTGTCGAATTCGAGCGCCAGCCCAAGTTTCTCGGCGGGCATCCGGTAAACCAGGCGTTCGGCGCGAGGAACCAGCGTGGTCTTGTCGCCCACCACGACTTCCTCGGCCGCCGTGATGCGATAGATGCCGCCGACCCTGGTGAGCGGCGCCAGCTCGACATCGGTGGCCTGGCCGGCGGGGGCAAGAACGCGCGACTGGGCGACCAGCTGCCCGCGGCAGTGAGCCGACACAACCAGGCTGCGTGCCTTGCCCGCGCTGCGCAAGCGCGCCTGCACCGGGCTGTCGGCGTCGATGACTCCGGCGGGCAGGTGCAGCACGATGCCGTCGGGCTGGATCGCGGGCAGGTTGCTGCCCACCTTGCCCGCGGGATCGAGGATCTGCTTGACGCGGCCGGGTTCGTCGATGAGTAGTTGATAGGTTTCACCCGCCGTGGGCGTGAAGCGGAAGCGGCCCCGCCCTTGATGCGGATCGAGGGTGGCCACGTCGGCGACCACGCGATTCGCCTTGTCGACGATGCGGCCGCGGATGCTGGCCGGATCTCCCACCGGCGTCCAGGCCTGGAAGTAAACGTCGTTCGGCACGCCGGCAACCAGGTCGCCACCTTCCGGATAGAATCCGACATGCAGCCGGTCGATCTGGAGGGGCACCTGTCGTTCCAGCGTGAGCGTCTTGTCGTCGGCGGGCAACGACAGCGTCAGGCGGGCGTCGCCCGGCATCAGCGTGCGGGGCAGCTTGAAGGTGCAGGTGAACGAACCGTCTTGATTGTCGTTGCGTTCGAGCGGCAGCACCTGGCCATCGACCACGGCGCTGGGGACGGCCCGCTTGATCTGCTCTTTCAGTTTCTGCTCGGGCACGACGTTGACGGTGACCGACTGCCCGCCGCGATAGGCGGCGCGGTCGAAGTTGACGGAAGCATGCAGCGGCACGCGCTCGGTCTTCTCGACGCGGAAGGAACGCTGGCTGACCGGGAAGCGATGATGCTTGTCGCGCACGATCAGGGTGTAGTCGCCCAGCGCCGCGTCGGCGGGCAGCCGGTAAAAACCGGTGCCGATGCCGCGAATGGGCTGCCCCTTCGGGCCGAGCAGCAGCCCGTCGTTTTCCTTCACCAGCTGAGCGAGGCCGGTCTGATTGCCAAGCAGGCTGCCATCCGGCCCGAGGATGCTGAAGGTGATTTCCAGGTCTTCCTGGGCCGGGGACAGCGTGAAGCGATCGAGGGTGAGCGAACGATAACGGACAATGTCACCCGGGCGATACGATTGCCGATCGGTGCTGACATGGGTGAGGTAGCCCGGCGCGGACAGGGGCAGCTTCTCGAGCAACTGCTTGTCTTCCTTGCCCGTCTTGTCCTTCCGCTGCGCGCTGACCTCGAGAGTCAACGGCGTGTGCAAGGGCAGATCGGCGGGCAGCGCCAGCTGGAACTTGCCCTGCGTATCCGCCTTCTGCTCGAAGACCACGCGGCGCTCGTCATCGACGACGCGGAAGAAGAGCGTGGCCGGCGCGGGCTGATTCAGCGTGCGCGTTTCCACCTGGTAGCGATTGGACCTGCCCGTCTCGGGCTCGAGCGGGCCGCGGATGGTCATGTGCAGCTGAGAGTTGCCCACTTCCTTGCGGATCTGCCCGAGGCGAGCGTCGCGCTTCTGGGTGAGGTCCTTGATGTTGCGGTCGATCTCGGCGAGCTCGCGGTCGACCAGGTCGAGCTGCCCGCGATAACGGTCGTCGGCTTGCTGGGCCTGACGCGCCGCCGCCGTCAGTCGGGCCGCGATCGATTTCTGGAACGCGCTGAAATCGGTATCGAGCTGGTACGCTTGCTTGCGGACGTCGTCGAGGCTGTTCTCGGCCAGCGCCAGATGATCGCGCTGTTGCGAATAGAGCCCGGCGGGAATGCCGAGACTGGCGATCATCAGCAAGATGCCGGCGGCCACCGCCCAGCGGAACCAGGCGGGGCCAGGAGGCTGATTCGCCCCCCGCGCCACCTGCTTGTTGAGCTCGACCACCAGCGGCTCCCCCACGGGAACATCAAAACGCACCCCGGGAAAGGGGAGCCGGGCCGCACAACCCAGCTGCTCCTGATGCCCAAGGGCCAGGTCGTGAGCCTGCTGGCAGTGCAGGCAATGTTCCAGATGGCCCTCGAGCGTGGCGGTCTCCGCCGCGTCGAGCAAGCCATAGACGTATTCCAGCAACTGTGCCTGGAAGTGGGCACACCGGTTCATGGTGCCGTCTCCATGTCGTCTGAGGGTCAGGGTGCGAGCTTCTGGCGGAGCTTGTGCAGCGCGCTGCGCATCTGTGTCTTCACGGTGCCCAGC
>JBFWSD010000158.1:0-9318 GCA_050248575.1 Gemmataceae bacterium | reverse complement strand
TGGTGCAGGTCTGGGACCTGACCACCGGCCGCTCGCTCAAGCGCTGGGTGCTTCCCGGGCCCGTGAACAATGTGGCCTTCACTTCCGACCGGCAATTCCTCCTCACCGCTAACATCAATAACACCATCTACTTGCTGCGACTCCGCTGAATCGTCAAGAAAACTGGCCGCTCGCTGGCTCCAACGAGGTTCATCCAGGTAGATCGCACGTTTCCCGCCAGATCACAGCCTGCCGGAGTCCGCCATGACTCGCTTTGCCGTCGTTGTGCTGCTCTCGATGCTTGGAGGAACGATGCTACGGGCCGCCCCGCCCGAGGCGGCCATGCTGGCGCGGCAAATCGACCGCGAGATCGCCAGGAAGCTCGCCGCCGCCAAGCTCAACCCCGGCCCGGTCTGCGATGACGCGGAGTTTGTGCGTCGCGTCTATCTCGACATCGCCGGTGTGATTCCCCCCATCGCTGCCGTGGAGAAGTTTCTCGAGAGCAAGGACCCCGCCAAGCGGGCCAGGTTGATCGACAGTCTGCTAGACAGTCCCGAATATGCGCGGCAACAGGCCGACATCTGGAAGGAGTTGTTGATACCGAAGACGGCCGCGGCGGCCCGGCGCGATCATCTGCCCCTTGTCAACTGGCTGCGCGACTCATTTGCTTCCGGCAAACCGTTGAACCAGATCACGCGCGAAGTGCTGGCCGGGTCCGGCATGCAGGACGAGAGCCCGGGCACCACGTTCTATGTCGTCCACGAATCGGTCGACCAGGTGACCGACCGCGTCAGCCGCGTCTTTCTCGGCTTGCAACTCCAGTGTGCCCAGTGCCACGATCATCCCTTCCAGGATTGGAAGCGCGAAGAGTACTGGGCCCTGGCCGGCTTCTTCAGCAAGGTGGGCACCGAATTCAAGCGCGTGCCGGGCAAAGGCGATTTCTATGGGGCCACGGAGACGTCGAAGAAGAAGCTGATGCGGCCCCCATCGATGCGCGAAGTGGCGCCGCAATTCCTGCGCGGCGCGCGTCCGAAGCTGGCAGAAGGGCAGCCCTTCCTGCCCGTGCTTGCCGACTGGCTGACTTCCGCCGACAACCCGTACTACTCGAAAGCACTGGTCAATCGCACCTGGTTTCACTTCTTCGGTTGCGGCCTGGTGAACCCGATCGATGACATGAGTGCCAAGAACGAGGCGACGCATCCCGAACTGCTCGAGTTGCTGGCGAAGAATTTTGCCATTGCTGGATTCGATGCGCGCTACCTGATGCGGGCCATCTGCCTGAGCGACACCTACCAGCGGCGCAGCTTGGCGCCGGGAGAAGCAGACGCGGCGGGCAAGCTCTACGCTGCCCGCCTGGTCAAGGTCCTCACTCCCTTCCAGCTCCACGATAGCTGGGAACAGGTCTTCAACGGCGGCAAGTACAAGGCCTGGCCCGAGAAATTCGATGACCACAAGGCCGAGCTTCGTTTTCACGGATCGCGCAATGGCTTCGCGAATTTCTTTCAGGTAGAGGAAGACGCCGCGCCTGTCGAGTACACGGCGGGCATCCCGCAGGTGTTGAAGATGATGAACTCGCGCGACGTCCAGCGAATCCCGAATGCCCTGAAGGAATTCGACGCGGCCCGCAGTCCCGCGCCGCGTCTGCTCGAGAACCTCTACCTGGCCACGCTGGCGAGGCGGCCGCGGGCCACGGAGCTGGAAAAGCTGACCGCCTTTCTCGCCGCTCAGAAGGACCAGGCGCAGGCCCAGCAAGACATTCTCTGGGCGCTCTTGAACAGTACGGAGTTTGCCACGAACCATTGACTGGTGCGGGGCTGTCCCCACCACCAAGAGGAATCATCATGAACCTTTCCCGTCGCGACTGGCTGAAAAGCTCGGCTCTCGGGCTGACTGGGATCTCGATGAGTGGCTGGCTGCCGGTGCTGGCGGCCCGGGCCGCTCAGCAACAGAGCAAGGCCAGGTCGTGCATCCTGTTGTGGATGGACGGCGGCCCGCCGCACACCGATACCTTCGACCTGAAGCCCGACGAACCGGAGTGCGGCATCTTCAAGCCGATTGCTACTTCGGTGCCCGGCATCCAGATCAGCGAGCTCTATCCAAAGTTCGCGAAACAGTTGAAGCAGGCGGCCATCCTGCGCGGCATGAGCACCGTGGAGAACGAGCACCTGCGGGCGCGCGTTCACCTGCGCACCGGCTACCGTGACGGGCAAGGCGGCGTCAAGTATCCAAGCATCGGCTCGGTGGTGTCGCGCGAACGCGGGCAGCCCGACTCGCCGCTGCCAGACTACGTGGCCATTGCCGACCGGGGCGATCGCAGCCACGGGCCGGGCTACTTCGGTTCAAAGTATCAGCCCTTGTTCGTACACGATCCCGACAAGGGTGTGGAGAACTTGAAGTCGCTAGCGGCCGTGTCGCAACAAGATCGACGGCTGGGCCTGCTCGACGATCTCGAACAGGGCTTCCAGCGGCGTTATGCCTCCACGATCCAGTCCGATCACGCCACCGTGTACCGCCGCGCCGTGCAACTCATGCGCACGGAGAAGACCAGGGCCTTCGAGCTCGATCAGGAGCCAGCCCATTTGCGGGATGCCTATGGCCGCAACAAGTTCGGGCAGGGCTGCTTGCTGGCCCGCCGCCTGGTCGAAGCCAGCGTCCCCTTCATCGAGGTTTCCCTCGGGGGCTGGGACACTCACTTCGAAAACAACAACGCCATCCGCAAGCTCTCCGAGCAGTGCGACCCGGCCATGAGCATGCTGATCGAGGACTTGAAGCAGCGCGGCCTGCTCGACAGCACGCTCGTGGTATGGATGGGGGAATTTGGCCGCACGCCCAAGTTCAAGGGCAAGGGCCGCGATCATTATGCCAAGGCCTGGAGCACGCTGCTGATGGGGGCCGGCATTCGCGGCGGCCAGGTCGTCGGCAAGACCGACCAGATCGGCGCCACGGTCGCGGAGCGTCCCGTCTCGGTAGCCGATTTCATGGCCACGATCTGCCAGATCATGCAAGTTGATTACACGAAGGAATACGACGCGCCCGGCGGCCGCCCCGTTCCTCTCGTCCAAAAAGGGGGCCGCCCCGTCGAAGAAATCCTGCGTTGACCCGGTGTGAACGTCTCAGGCGAGGCCTCACCTCCCAGTCTGCCCGGTCCTCCGTGCGTCGGTTGCCCGTTCGAGAACGGGCCGAGCACGTTGAGGCTGCGTCCAATCTTCGATAGATAGGACTAGGACGCAGATTGCAGTTCGCCAGTGAACAGCATCCTGAGGTGGACATGGCCAAGACGTTTCGCATCGGCGTACTCGGGCTGACTCACGATCATGTCTGGGGCAACCTCGAAGAGCTTGCCAGGCTCGATCACGGCAAGCTGGTGGCGGCCGCCGATCCCCACGGGCCGCTCCTTGAAAAAATCAAATCCCTGTACGGCTGCACCTGCTATGGCGATCCCGAGGAATTGCTCCAGCGCGAGCAGCTCGACGCGGTGTACGTCTTCTCCGACAACGTCCGCGGGGCCCAGCTGGCCGAGCTGGCCCTGTCGTGCGGGCTGCATGTCTTCATCGAGAAGCCGATGGCGGCCACGCTCGCCGGCGCCGAACGGATGCTGGCGGCCGCGCGCCAGTCGGGCGCCCGCCTCATGATCAACTGGCCCTTTGCCTGGTGGCCGCAACTCCAGCACGCCATCCGCTTCGTCAAAGAGGGCAACATCGGCGACCTCTGGCAGGTCAAGTACCGTGCCGCCCATCAAGGGCCGCGCGAGCTGGGCTGCTCCACCGACTTCTGCGACTGGCTCTACGATGCCAGCCGCAACGGCGCCGGCGCCTTCATGGATTATTGCTGCTACGGCACGGTGCTGGCCCGCTGCTTGCTCGGCGTGCCCAGCCGCGTCATGGGCTTCGCGGGCCGCCTCACCAAGGAAGACATTCTTGTCGAAGACAATGCCATGTTGATGATGACCTACCCGCGCGCCTTCGCCATGGCCGAGGGCTCCTGGTCGCAGATCGGCAAGCTGACGGGCTACCTGACCGCTCTTTACGGCACGCGGGGCACACTGCTCGTCGAGCCGCGTGTCGGTGGCAAGCTCCTGCTGGCCACCGACAGCAAACCCGAAGGGGAGAATCTGCCTGTCCCTGAAGCGGCCCCGGAGAATCGGTCGGGCAGCGCTCACTTCCTGCACGCCCTGGAAACGGGCAGCCCGTTCGGCCCGCTCTGCGAGGCACGCGTCTGCCGCGATGCCCAGGAGATGCTCGAGGCCGGACTGCTTTCCATCGAAGCGGGCCGCGAAACCTCACTCCCTTTTAAGAACTTCCTGACCAGCGAGTGATTCCATGATTCGCATCGGCATCCTGGGCTGTGGCCGCATCCTCAATGCCCACTTGCAGGGTTTCCAGCAACTGCGTCAGCTGGGCGACGACGATTTCCGCATCACCGCGCTGGTGGCCCGCAAGGAGGAAGACGGGCACATGTTCCGCAAACGCGGCGAGGGTCCGCCGCCGCGGCCGCCGCTTCTGCCCCCCGGCGCCGTCGATCCGCTGGCCGCTCCGCACACCTACGTCAGCGACCTTCACGATGATGTTGTGGCGCGCGTCTATACCGATTACCGCCGCCTGCTCGAGGATGGCGTGGTCGACGCCCTGCTCGATACCACGCCGGTTTTCTTGCATCATCAGATCGGGCTGGCGGCGCTCGAGGCGGGCATTCACCTCCTCGCGCAAAAGCCGCTGGCGATCACGATGAAGCTGGCCCGCCGCATGGTCGGCCTGGCCCGGGCCAAGAAACTCAGCCTGGGAGTCTTCGAGAACGCGCGTTATCGCCCGCTCGTGCGGGCCGCGCACTGGGCCTTTGCCAGCGGGCTGCTTGGACAGCCCCAGATGGCCTTGCTTGGCTCGCTCGGCGGTCCGTGGTCGCCTGATCGCCTGGTGGCCGACACGGCCTGGCGGCACATCAAGCTGCAAGCGGGCGGCGGCGCAACCCTGGATATTGGCGTGCACCAGATCGATGTGCTTCGCCACGTCTTTGGCGAAATCCGCAGCGTGCAGGCGGTGGCAAGGACCTTCGAGCCCGCTCGCGGTGGGCAGCCCGTGGATGTCGACGATACCTACTTCGCCACGGTCACGTTCGCGAACGGGGCGATCGCCCAGCTCCTCTGGTCGTGGGGCGGCCACGGCGCGGCCCTCGCCTTGCCCGGCACGCCTGCCTTCTTCGGCAGCAAGGGCTGCATCCAGTTCGATGCTCTTACACTTGACGGCGGGCCGCGCCAGGAGTTGCTGCCCCTCTTCGAACGAGAGGCCGATGCGGCCTTCAAGACCCGTTTCTTTCCTCTCGGCCTGCGCGATCCATTTGCCATCATCCAGCACGAATGGCTGCAAGCCATCCGCACGGGCGGAGCCGGCCCGGAGACCGATGGCAACGAAGGGCTGCGCGACCTGGCCGCCGCCTTCGCCATCCTCGAATCTTCGCAGGCCGGGCGGCCCGTCTCGCTCGACGAGATTCTCGAAGGCAAGGTCGATGCCTATCAACGGCCCATCGACGAACACTTCAGTCACTGACTTCACAGCCGCAAGCGACTGGCGAGTGCGTGCGTGAGATAGTCAGTCAATTCCTGCTCCACCTGCTCGGAATTGTCGAAGAGCTGGAGGGCCGAGTTCCGATCCTGCTGCGCGGCCCGAGGCAGCAGCTGCGCCGCCGTCAACCTTTGCGTGTAGGTGGGATGCGAATCGAAGAGCGACGGCGTCTCTTCCAGCAAGACGGCCAGGCGCTGTTGCCGCTCCACGCCTCGTTCTTCATGGAACTTGCGAAAGGCCAGGTACATGTTGACGAACGCCTGATTCTTGGCGAGCAGGCCGGCGATGTTCTTGTAGATGACCTTTTCGAACTGCCCGCCATCGATGCACACCTTTTCGAGCGCCGTGGCGAAAACGTCGGAGCCATAGTGGCTGCAGGCCATCCGATCGGCGAGGAACTCGCGCGAGCGCGAGAAGCCCGCCGCCAGCAGGCTGTACGACCGGCTATAGAGCCAGAAGAACCAGTAAAACGGGTTGATCCAGGTGACCCAGCCCCCCGTGCGGGCCATCTCCCCCAGCGCCGTGCGCAGCGACAGTGTCACCTGGTAGATGAAGCGGTGCCAGTACGTATCGGCGTGGCTGAAATGAGCGAACTCGTGGGCGAGGATGCTCTTGAACTCGCTTTCGGTCAGGAAGTGCAGCACACACAGCCCGAGCGTGAGCACGCGGCGACTGCCGCCGAAGACACCAAACGGGCCGCGGCCCCGCTGACAGACGCTGAACTCGGCGCCGGGCGCGATCCACACCTCGTCGGGAGGTTCGGTTTCGACCCTGGCGGCCACCTCGTCGATGGCGGCAAACAACTTCGGGCACTGGGTGCGCTGCTTGCGCACACCCAGCCCCGCTGTGCCCGAACGCGCGAACAGAGCTTTCATGACAGCGGACATGCCGCCGCCGCCGGCGCGAAGCAGGTGGCTGCCCAGATCGTCGCGGTAGCCGCGCCCGCCCAGCGTCACCATCGTGATCAGCACCACAACGAGCAGGCCGAACAAGACAAAGGGCAGGGCGAGATAGAAGAAGAGCAGCCCGGCCAGGAGGGCCAGTGCATACCAGCGGGCCAGGCTCGTCTCCGCCTGGGTGCGATAGGTCTGTCCGCGCATCGGTTGCGGCGCATGGTGGGCAGCCTGCAGTTCGGTTTCGATCGGCCCGCGCGTGCGCCGGGCCAGCAAGAGGCCGGTCAGCGCCATGGCAGCCATCACGATGGCATAGAAGACGGTGAAGATCAGAGCGCACCAGCCCAGGATCTTCGCGATCTGGAGGGGCCGGTCCAGCCACTGCCACAACTCCTGATCTGGATCGATGGCGGCAGTGACAGCCGCGAGCGTGCTCATGCCGAGGCCGCGCATGTCTGCCTCACTCGTACAGCTTGTCGAGGTAGGACTCGAGTAAGTGCTTGCGGATCATCCTCTCCACTTCGGCGAAATGCCGGATGTAGAAGAAACCGTGCCAGCGGCTCACATAAGAACCCTCGCGGGTTCGTTTCATCTCGGTGGCGAACATCAGGTGCCCGACGCCGCTGGCGGCGCCGAAAGAAAAGTCCTGGTGCCCCATGTGCGCCAGGTCGGCGGCATCGTAATCGTGGAAGCGCGTCCTGCCCAGCATGCGGCCATCCCAGGCCAGAGCCCGTTTCGAGGTCAGCGCGTAGGCTGTCTTCCGGTAGCGTCGGCGCATCAGGAACGGCAAGAGCATGCCCCCGGCGATGATCAGCCCGCCCAAAGCGAGCAGCACTATCGATACCACGTCGTTGCCTGGCGACTGCCTGCCGAGCACGTTGATCAGGATCAAGACGCCGGCGCCGAAGAAGAGGGCACTGGCGATCCCCACCCCGACGAAAAAGGGCAGCTTCGTCTCGGGCTTCGCCGCCCAGATCAGCACTTCATCCTTGCGGAGTTCCTTCTCGAGCCGGGCTACCTCTTCTTGCGAGTAGCCGCTCTCGGCCAGGATGCGGGCTCGATCCGGGGGTGCTGCGGCTGGTTTGCCCGCGGCGGGTGCCGCCGCCGCAGCTCCGACCGTGCAGAGCGCGGCGCACTGCGGGCACTTGATCTGCTTGCCCTTCAGTTCGTCCTTCACGCGCAGCTTGGCCCCACACGCGCAGATGACAGGTATCGGCATGGCAATGCTCGCAGTTCAAAGACCTTTGTTGGGGGTCTCAAGTGGTCTTGCACGGACGGATCAGCGTGTCGAAGAGCAGCCGGGCCACTGCTTTCATGTTGCGGATGCGCAGGATGCCGAAACAGTGCAGTTCGTTTTCCACGCTCACCGAGACCGCGCCGCTGCGCTTGTCGCGTGTTCGCGTGCGAATGGTCACCCGGACGCGTTTGAAGAGCAGATTGCCACCTTCGGGGAAGCGGGCATCTTCTTCCATACCGACATCCAGCAGCTGCGGCGGATAATAGCAGAACGGGCCGCGTGTCTTGTCCTTGAAAAGCAGGTTGCCCCCCACGGCCGTATCGCGCTCCGACCACAGCAGCGCGCGGCGGTTGGTGATGGCGTAGAGGAGGTATTGCGGCTCCTTGCGCTTGGCGGCTCCCATGAGCGTGCCGAGCAGCCCGCGTCCCTTCGTCTTGCCTTCAGGTACGCCCACCCAGAGGAGCTTCTCACCGTCGGCCAGTTCAGCCTCTGCTCTGGCCCGTTCGTCGGCATCCACTTGGTTCAGATCCTGGGCCACGGCGTTCTTGAACTGTTTCACGTTGGCGGCATCCGTGGGCAGCTGGCCCACGTAGGACTTGAGATTGTTTTCTTCGGCGGGCAAGGTCTCAGTTTCTTCCTCGTCACTCGCCTCCTTCTTGCTGCCGAGGTGATCCTTGAGAGAGATCTCGCCGCGGAGCAATTTGTCCACCAGGGGATGGATGAGCGTGCCGCGCAGCAGCTTCTCGACCCGGTCGACGTCGCCGACTGCCTCGATCATGCCGCCGGCCGGCCGTTCGAGCAGGTCGCGATTGAGGGTCAGGTCGCCGCTGCCCGGAAATTTTCTTTCTTCCAGGCGTTGCAGCTTGAGGAGTTCCATGCCGGTGAAGGAGGTAATGCCATCGCAGCCGGCATTGGGATTGACGATGGCACTGCCCCCTGAGCGGCTGAAGGAAATTTGCAGCCCGCTGCCAGGGTGGCGGAGGAAACGGCGGTTGCTGAGCACGTAGCAGGCACGATGGGCCGCGTTGCGGGCGACGCGACCCGGGCTGCCAATCATGAAGATGCTCCCTGCCGCGAACGCCAGCATCATCAAGCCGACCACTCCCACCGCGACGTAGGCGCCCGTGCGGCCCTGTTCGTTGTTCATGCCCGCTTGCAGGATGAAGTAGCCGATGCCGGGGAAGATGGTGACCGACAGGAGGAACATGAAGATGCCTGCCAGCCGTGACTTGCGGGCACGGTGCAGCAAGATCTCGAGGCGTGGGCGGTCCGCCCAGACAATCTTCTCGTTAAGGCCAAGTTCAGCGCGGATCTGCTCCTGCATGTCCTGGGGAACTTCGGCCTTCTGCAAGTGAGTCTGTCCCCAGTCCCCCGTGGCGCCGGCACCGGCGGTCGCCTCAACCGCTTCGCCCACGTCGATCCAGCCGTCATTCTCGGTTGGCGCGGGAACCTTGACCGGCTTGCCGCAGCCCGGACATTTGATCGCCTTGCCCGCCAGCTCCGGCTTGACCCGTAACTGCCGGGCACGCGACGGACAGGCCACCTGAAGGAGGCTGCCAGCGGATTGAACGGGCGGCGTCACGCCAGGCCGCGGGCCAGGCGAAGTCGCGACCGAGGGAGACGCGCGACCCGCTGTTGCGGCCACGGCGCCAGG
>JBFWSD010000157.1:0-9395 GCA_050248575.1 Gemmataceae bacterium | reverse complement strand
TTCGGTCCGCTGGAGGCGACGTTGCCGATCGTCCGTGCACCAGCCAAGCCGACGCCTGACGAGAAACAGCCCGAGAAGGAGGCCGCGGAAGCCGCGGCGACGACCGAACAACCATGAAACGGGAACGCTGGCTACTGGTGATCGTGGCCCTGGCCTTGCTGGCCGCGGGCTGCGACCGCACGCGCTCGGCAACGCCGTTCAACTGCATCGGTCACTGGCGCGTCGCCGACGGGGCCGGGCAGCCCTACTTCATCACCGTCAATGCCAACCATACCGCCAGCAGCAGCCTGCCCCATCACGGCGCGGGCAGCTGGTCGGTCGACAAACATGCCATCCGCATCGTCTGGCAGAATCACTGCATCGACTATCTGGTCGTCAGCGAATCGGGAGTGTCACGGGTCGGGCTGCCTCCCGGCGATGACCTGGAAGACATCCCCGACAGCACTTCCAAGGCCGAGCGCGTCGAGAGTGTGCCCGTGCAATGACGCTCAGGCAAACAGTTCCCGGCGGGCCTGGCCCTTGCCGTCTTCCGTGATGTAGAAGGGCCGCTTCTCCACCTCGAAAGAGGTCTGCGGCGAGATGCCCAGCGCCGTGAAGATGGTTGCGTGCAGATCGCTCACGCTGATGGGATACTTCGTGGTCAAGCAGGGCCGCTCGGGAGCCGACTCGCCATAGAGCAAGCCGCGCTTGATGCCGCCGCCGAAGAGCAGCACCGAGCTGGCGCCGGTGAAGTGGCGGTGCAGGCCGTACTCCTTCAGTTCCTTCATCTTGTCGGCCCGGGCTCGCGACTGATCGCGGGCCGCGCTGCCCGGCACGCCTTCGATCATCATGTCGCGGCTGAACTCGCTGGCCACCACCACCAGCGTGCGCTCGAGCAGCTTCCGCTTCTCCAGGTCGAGGATGAGCTGGGCGATGGGGCGGTCGATTTCCTGCTTCATCCGCTTCGCTGTGGTGTGGCCGTTTTCGTGGGTGTCCCAGTGCAAGAAGGGGACGTATTCGGTGGTGACCTCGATGAAGCGTGCGCCCGCTTCCGCGAGCCGGCGGGCCAGCAAGCAGCCCAGGCCAAAACGGCCGGTATTGTATGGCTCGTAGCTTTCCTTCGGCTCTTCCGAGAGGTCGAAGGCCTTGCGTTCCGGCGAAGACAGCAAACGATGCGCGTTCTCGAGGGCACGGATCATCGACTCTTGCTGATAGTCGCTCGACTTTTCGCCCGCCGGGCCCTTCTTGACCATTTCGCGGAACAGCTGGTAGCGCGACTCGAAGCGTTCGGGGGTCATCCCCTTGGGGGGCCGGACGGCACTGGCCGCCTGATCGGGGTAGGGCAGCAGGAACGGCCCGTACTCGCTCCCCAGGAAGCCGGCGGTGTGAAACGCCTTCAGCTCTTCCTTCTCGCCCACACCTTCGAGGCGCTGCCCGATGTCGATGAAGGCGGGGATGGCCGGGTTGCGCGGGCCAAGCACACGCGCGATCCACGAACCCAGGTGCGGGGCCGCCACCGTCTGCGGCGGCACGTAGCCCGTGTGCCAGTGATACTGATGCCGCGAGTGCAGGATGTGCCCGAGGTCGGGCAGCACGTGCGAACGAATCAGCGTGCCCCGGCCGAGCACCTTGGCGATGTTTTCCAGCCCTTGCGAGATCTTGATCCCGTCCACCACCGTGTCGATGGCGGGGAAGGTGCTCATGATCTTCTCGGCGGGCACGCCAACCTCGAACGGCACGTAACGCTTGGGATCGAAGGTATCGGGAGCCGCCATGCCGCCCGCCATCCACAGCAGGATGCAGCAATCGGCAGTGGCCTTCGGGTGTTCGATCTTGTCCTCGGCGCGAAGTCGCGGCGCGCCCGCAGCGAGGGCCGTGGCGGCGGCCGCACTCAGGTGCTGCAGAAACTCGCGCCGACTCTGTGCTTCGTTCAGCATGATGTCTCCAACGTCGAACCGCCCCGCGTAAGGTGCGGGCCAGAAGTTGCCCGGCTTCTGTCCTTTCCCGCACCCAATGCCACGGTCAGTAAATCAGAAGCCAGGCTTCTCGCAGCTCATCTCTCAATCAAACGTGACGCGGGCAGGATCGTCAAGGAGATTCCCGCCCCACGCGGAGGGCCGGGCTCCGCTTTTCCGTTTCCGGCAACCTGTGTATGATGTTCGCGTTCGCTGGGACTGCCGTAGCGAGGAAAAGATGCTCGAAGACAGGGACGTCCACGTACACTTGCTGCCCGGGCTGATCCGCCCCGGGCAACTCCGCGGGGGCGTGGCCGTCGTCATCGATGTGCTCCGCGCCATGACCACGGTCGTTCATGCCCTGGCGCATGGTTGCACGTCCATCCGGCCCTGTGCCGAGATCGAGGAAGCCCGTTCCCTGGCCGATCAGATGCCCGCGGGCAAGGTCATCCTCGCCGGCGAACGGCAGGGCAAACCCATTCCCCAGTTCGACCTGGGCAACTCGCCACGCGAATACACTGCCAAGGTTTGCAAGGGAACAACGCTCGTCTTGACCACGACGAACGGGACGGCGGCCCTGGTGCGTGCCGCCGAGGCCGAGCGCGTCTTGCTGGCCGGCTTCGTCAATTTCTCGGCCATCTGCGAACAACTGAAGGCCGACAAGCGTCCGGTGCATATTGTTTGTGCGGGCACCGAGGGGGAACCGGCCCTGGAAGACACGCTGCTGGCCGGTGCGTTCGTCGACTTTTTGTGCGACGTGGTGGAGATGAATCTGAACGACGCGGGCCGCCTGGCCTGGGATTGCTTCGAGCAGCATGGCCGCGTGCTGCAAGGCGCCCTCGAGGTGTCGCGCGGGGGGGCCATCCTGAAGAAGCTGGGGTATGATGAGGACATCCGCGCCGCGGCCCGCGTGGATCTCTATCATCTGGTGCCCGAACTCCGCCGCGAGCCGCTGCGTGTGGAAGTGAGCAGCGTGGGCATCGTGAACACGCACTGGAGCAAGTAGGGCCGTCTTGAAATGCTACAGCGAGAGCGGCCTCCTGGTACAATATCAATGCCTCCAAACGTGAAGTGCCCTCATTGATTGGCAACAATCGAGGACTGGCATACCGAATGGTACGGCGCAGTATTGGGGACCGGCAACCCAAGCGCTTCGTTCCATAGGTGTGGGTTATTCCGACTTTTCGTACATTGCTTGGGCGTATGATCGGGAATCACCGCGTAGTCTGGACGGGTGAGGGCATGCGGCCAACCTGGCTCCGCCTCTGCCCTGGCCTGATCGCGAGGCGGCTTTGCAGCGAAACAAGGAAATTGAACAGGTCTGGCACCAACTTGACCAGCAGACGGAAACCGCGAAGACCGCAAAACCCAAGAGCTGAAGAGTGGCACGCATGTTATCGATGTCCGAGAAGTGTTTTTTGGGCGTGTTCTTGCACGAAGCCAGCAGCCCTCCGTTCAGAGGGGCAGCGACCGATGCCCTGCATGCGATCGGCGTGTGGCACGATGGCATCCTCTCGCTGCCCTGGGCCTACGAGCAGGAAGTGCCGCGTACTTCCTTCCATGGTGGTCATGCGAGCGACGTGGCTCCCGTGTTGCCATGGCAGGATCGGGATGCCGCGCTGCGACCCAACGCGAAAATCGAACGCGTCTGGAAAAACACTGTCCAGCAGGCAGCGTCGCGGCAGTAATCGGCACTTTCTTTGTTCCATGCACCACCGACCAACTGGGGAGCGTACTCGCTGCCAGCCACACGGAAGTAGCGATGAAACAATACAAGGAAGCGATCGCAGTGATTGTCTTTCATGCCGCCTGCCTGGCCGGGCTGGCCACCCTGTTCGGCATCTGGTGCGAACTCGGACTCGATCTGTCCCTCCCATTCCGATGCTACCTGATCCTCATCGCGTGGCTGTTCGTGACCTGTGTGTATGCGTACGGGGCGAACCCGGGCCGCGTCAAGCTGGTCCTGTTCACGGCCTGGATCGCGGGCCTGCTCGTCTTGCACGTCGTGCCGTGGACGCCGCGCAAAGTCTTCGAGCGCGACGTGGGTCGCATTCAAATTGGCATGAGCGAACTGGAAGTCGACCAGATCATGGCCA
This sequence comes from Gemmataceae bacterium, assembly GCA_050248575.1. Lineage (GTDB taxonomy): Bacteria > Planctomycetota > Planctomycetia > Gemmatales > Gemmataceae > JBFWSD01. The sequence continues at coordinate 5,365 of JBFWSD010000157.1, read as the reverse complement.
GCTACATCCGGGCGGGCCAGGCCGGCTGCCTGGTGTTTCGACACAACGACGATGACCCGAAATACGATGCAGACGCGGGCATCGTGCGGTTTCTCCAGGGAAGAGTCGTGGCTGTTGACTTCATCATGGATTAACGGGCGTTTGCATTCGGCATTCGGCATTCGGCATTCGAAATTCGGCATTGAGGAGACGTCATGGCAAGTGCGCCAGGCAACCAGGTCGACATGGACAAACTCGTGGCCCTGTGCAAGAGTCGCGGCTTCCTCTTCCAGTCGAGCGAGATCTACGGCGGCTTTGGCGGTTTCTGGGATTATGGCCCGCTCGGGGTCGAGCTCAAGCGCAACATCAAGGAAACCTGGTGGCGCGACATGGTCACCGGGCACGATGAGCTGGTGGCCTCCACAGGGGCGCCGAGCACCTGTCAGATGGTCGGCATCGATTGCTCGATCATCATGCACCCGCAGGTGTGGAAGTGCAGCGGGCACTACGACCTGTTCCACGATTTCATGGTCGATTGCCGCGAATCGAAGAAACGCTATCGCCACGACCAGGTGAACGGCCGCTGGGTGGAGGCCAAGGGCAAGCGCGTCTTCATCGCCACCCAGGCCGACGGCGCCGTGGGGCTGCAAGACGTCGAGCAGCGTGCCCTCAAGTACTTCAACATGCGCGGCAAACAAGCCGAAGAGCTCAAGTGGGACGGCGAGCTGGTCGAGCTCACCGCCATCCCGGAGTTCAGCCAGGTGCTCGGGCCAGACGCCAAGGAAGTGGGCACCCTCACGCCGCCGCGCGAGTTCAACCTGATGTTCGAGACCAATGTCGGCGCTCTCCTGAGCGAAGACGCCAAGGCGTTTCTCCGACCCGAGACGGCCCAGGGGATCTTCGTCAATTTCAAGAACGTGATGGACAGTTCGCGCGTGAAGCTGCCCTTCGGCATCGCCCAGATGGGCAAGAGCTTCCGCAACGAGATCACGCCCAAGCAATTCACCTTCCGGTCGCGCGAGTTCGAGCAGATGGAGATCGAGTTCTTCTGCCATCCCGATTCGTCGGCGCACTGGTACACGTACTGGCGGAACCGCCGCTTCAAGTGGTATGTCGACCTCGGACTGGCCAGCGACAAGCTGCGGCTGCGCGAGCACGGCGAAGACGAGCGCAGCCACTACTCCTGCGGCACGGCCGACATCGAATATGCCTTCCCGTTCCTGCCCCCGGGCAAGTTCGGCGAGCTGGAAGGGATCGCTCACCGCGGCGATTTCGACCTGCGCAGCCACACCCGCTTCGACCCGAAAGGATCGAAGCGCGACGGCGGCAAACTCGTCCGCCAGGGGAACGATTTGATGGTCGAGATGGGTCCGGACGGCAAGCCGCGCTACGCAGGCGGCGTGGCCGACCTCACCTATCTCGACGAAGAAGCCTGGGAACGCGACAAGGAAAAGCTGGGCGTGAAGTCGTTCAAGGATTACGTGAAGGCGCGGAAAGATGCGGGCGAAGCGCAGCCCGGCATGCCGTACCAGTTCTTCCCGCACGTGATCGAGCCCTCGGCCGGCGCCGACCGGGCCACTCTCGCCTTCCTCTGCGAGGCTTACTGCGTCGACCAGGTCCCCGATGAGAACGGCAAGCTGCAAGAACGCGTGGTGATGAAGTTCCACCCCCGGCTGGCACCGATCAAGGCGGCGGTCTTCCCGCTCGTCAACAAGGACGGCATGCCGGAGAAGGCCCAGGCCCTCTATCGCGAGTTGAAGGGGCAGTTCAACGTCTTCTATGACGACAAGGGGGCCGTGGGCCGCCGCTACCGCCGCCAAGACGAAGCCGGCACCCCCTTTTGCATCACCGTGGACGGCGACACCCTGAAAGACGACACCGTCACCATCCGCGACCGGGATTCCACCAAGCAATGGCGTGTGCCCATCGGCAAGGTGGCCGACGAGATCCGCGCGCGGCTGAAGTAAACCAGAATCAGTAAACAGAAACTAGAAACCAGAAACCAGAAACCAGAAACTAGAAACCACGGCTCTTTTTCTGGTTTCTAGTTTCTGGTTTCTAGTTTTACCTGTCCTGCCCGTTTCTGGTTCCAGGTCTCGATTTCCGGCAAATTTCTCGTGCCTTGGTCGCTTTTCCGATCTAACATTGACAAGTGACCCAGCTCGCGGGGTAGGAATATGGCCGGAATACGCATCGAGATCGTCGTCGACCATCAGGGGAAGGAGCAGCGGCTGAACCTGCTGCGCCAGCCCGACGAGAGCCTCACGGACATTGTCAATGACACGTTGAATCGGCTGAACCTGCCGCGCAATCCGCCCTACTGGGTGGCTTTTTCGGGGGGCAAGCCGCAGCGCTTGACGCAGTCGCTGGCCCAGGCCATTCCCACGGCGAAGAAGAAAGACGGCGCGGTGGTGATCGAGCTGCGCGCGCCCGAGGTCAAGCAGGCAGAGGCACCCAGCAAGAAGCCGGCCCAGGCTGCGCCGAACAACAAACAGGCCGCGGGCAAGAAGGAGGCCGTGAAGGCCGCCGCCAAGATGGAGCGCAGCAAGGATCCCGACCTGACCATGACCCAGCCGATGCCGAAAAGCGAGGCGCCCACGCCGCCGGCCAAGGCCAGCCCGGAGAAGAAGCCCGCACCCGCGGCGAAGGCGGCTGCTCCGGCCAAGGCGAAGGTCAAGGAGCCCGAGCCTCCCGAACCGCCTCCCATCAAGGTCGAGGTGTCGGTCAACTACAAGGACAAGGACCTGAGCCTGAGCATGGAGCGCAAGGGGATCGACAGCCTGCTGGAGATCCTGCACGACATTCTGTCCGAGCTGGACCTGCCGCGTAATCCGCCGAGCTGGGCGGTATGGAGCGAGGATCAGCCCCACCGCCTGATCGAGACCCTGGAGCGGGCCGTTCCCAAGAGCGTGGCTGCCGGGTTCGTCAAGCTCGAGGTCATCGCCGGCGAGACCGAGGTCGAATCCTGGAATCCGCTGGCGGCCGACACAGATCTGGACCTGTCCTCGGGAGCGATGTACGAGGGTGGCGGCAACGACATCCTTTTCGGTAGCGACGACGAGGAAGCGGCGGAGGCGGCGCCGGACAGCCCGTTCACCTTCACCAATGAAGCGGAAGACGCGGAGGTCAAGTCGGACAAGAAAGCTGAGCGTCCGCGGCCCTCGGCTGCGGCCCCGGCGCCGGCTCCTCCACCCGCTCCTGCCGCGCCCGCGCCGGAACGGGCGCGCCGCATGGCCGCGCCCGAACCGAGCGACGACCTGTTCCAGAATGAGGGGGAGGCCGTCGCCGAGGCTGCCCCTGCCGAGCTTGGCATGGCAGCAGCGGCCCCGGCCGCCCCGGTCGAGGACGACCAGTTCTTCCCGGGCGCCCGTGACGAAGCCCGTGCCACCGGGGCCGAGACCGGCATTCCCGACGTGGGCGCCGATCTCGACGAGATGCCCTCTTCCACGCAGACATTGCCCATGCCCACACGGGCGGGCCGCGCCCCCGCCGGCGGCGCCACGGTCAATCGCCATGCCGCCGTCCGCTATTACTCGCGCATGAACCCGGCGCGGGCCTACCCTTTCGCCGTGGTCATCAGCGACAAGGTACTCAGCGAGATCGAGCAGCGCGACGTCGCCCAGGCGGTCAGCAAGGGCTTCAAGGCCACAACCGGCGCCGTCATGGAAATCGAGCCGATCCTGCCGGGCTGCTATGTCTATCCGCCGAAGCGCGAGGTACGCGTCCGCCCGGGCGACGTGGTCGCCAAGTTCTGCATCGTGCCGCACCTCGAAGGGGACCTGCTCGAGCCGCACGTGCTGGTGCGGCAAGAAGGGCTGACACTGGCCGAGATCCCGCTCGAGATGCGCGTGGTCAAGCAGACGGCCACCTGGGCCATGGGCATCGCGGCCTTCGTGGCCCCACTGGCCTCGGCGTTCCTGCGCTACAGTCGCGTCGACGTCGACGCCAAGGTGAACGAAGGGCTTGGACTCTTCACCAACCTGATCCGGCTCTTCTTCGGCGTGCTGCCCCCCGAGATCCTGTGGCTGTTGCTGCTGGGGATCACGATCGGCCTGTATTTCACGCTGCGGCCCCAGGAGAAGGACCTCTTCTGGGAACTGAAGACCGTCACGCCCGATTCGGTACTGGCCAAGGCGCAAAAGACCATCCTGGCGGGCGACGTGAGCGAAGGGCTGAACATGCTCGACTCGCTCTTGCAGAGCCATCCCGAGTTCCAGGCGGCCTGGCTGGCCTGCGGCAAGGCCCACTTTGAACAAGACGACCTGGAAGAATCCCTGCGCTGCTACGATCAGGCCCTGAACCTGGGGCCGGCACACGCCGACGACTTCAGCCGCGCCATCAAGTCGGCCACCAAGCTGAACCGCCACGAGCGGGCACACACGCTGATGGTGCAGGCCCGCAAGAGCCTGGCCGCCTCTGATTTCAAGGCCCTCCAGGCCTTGTTGCAGGGCTGACCATTGCGGTTGCGGTCGACCGTGCACTAGTTTGATCGCTAGCACGGTGTTTCGGAGCTACCCGCCATGCACTGCCACATTCGAGGACGTGCTGAAGCCGACTGAGCCCCTCAACCTGCCTCCCCATGCCGAGGTGCGGTTGACCATCCAGCTTGTTCCGAACTCCCCTCTCACCGTTGATCGTCTCAATGACTTTCTGGGTGCTCTGCCTTCGCTGGGAGAGGATGCCTGCCAGTTTGCCGAGGATGTTCGTGCCCTCCGAGCATCCTTTCCCCCTGAGGGAAATCCAGGGGATTGATCGTAGACACAAACGTATTCGTCAGCTTTGAACGCAACACCAAATCGATCGATCTGTCCAGCTGGGAACCCTCTGGAGGCGTTGCTCGAGCGTGAAGAGCTGGGCTCGACCGGCATCGGCCGCGGCCTGGCCATACCACATGCTGACTTTCCGCTGGAAAGGCCGCTCGCCGCGCTGGCCACCTTCCCAGCCGGAGTAGACTTCGCCAGCCTTGACGGCGAGTCGGTGCATCTGGTCTGTCTGCTCGTCGGGCACAACCCTGGAACGCTGGAAATCCTGGCCCGCAAGTTGCGGGACCTCGGAAAGCATTGAGAGCTTTCAATTTGTGAATTCATCGATTCCTCACGGCTGGGCACCTGTTCTGTCATATGACATAAGCCATCACGCTAACGACGTCGAGGAATGCCATGTTGCCCGAGGAAGCAGGCCGGCGCGAATTGCCTGAAGCCGACATGGTAAAGCCATGGTGGGAAGACAGTGCGTTCGGCCTGTGTTGCAAGTTGACGAACGCCGGGCACGGGCTGCTCGCTCTGGCAGGCACTTACCTCTTCGCCGTCGTGCAACTGGGCGTCTTTGAACGAGACTGGGTGGGCTGGCTGGGTCACAAGGCGATCTTTCTCATCTTGCTGGCCGG
>JBFWSD010000156.1:0-9425 GCA_050248575.1 Gemmataceae bacterium | reverse complement strand
ATCGGCAATCTGACGCTGTTGACGGGCAATCTCGGCGGCCTTCTCCGCTGGAGTCTGGCGGCCGGCGAGCTTGTCGGCGAGATCGCGAAGGGCATCGGCCGCCTTCTGCTGGGCCTCGGCGGTCTGTTGGCGGTTGCCGGCCTCCTGGGCCTTGGCGAGTGCCTCGAGCGCCTTTTGCTTCTCAGCCTGAGCCTGTTCGCCGCCGCGAACTTGCTGGGCTTCTTGGGCAACCTTCTTCTGCTCTTCCTTCTCGGCGGAGGAAGGAGAGTTTGACTTACCCCGCGCGGTCTCGGCAGCTTGCTGCGATTGCTCGCGGGCCAGTCGCTCTGCCTGCTCGGCGGGGGATTCACGGCCCTGCATCTGGCGGGCCAGTTCCTGGAGATCCTTGGCAGCCTGCTCCGCGAGCTTGGCGGCCTCGGGGGACTTCTGCGCGACGGCCTTCGACGCTTGCTTGGTGGCCTCTTCGGCCTTGGCTTGCTGGAGAGGCGCTTCGGGAGCGTTGAGCCGGCGAGCTTCGGCGGCGATCTCTGCCTGCTTCCGCGCCTGCTGCTTCTGCTCTTCCGGGGTCGCGTTGGGATTCTTCATCGCCTGGGCAAGCTCTTGCTGCGCCTTGGCAAGCTCGGCCGCCTTCTCGTCGGCGGGCTGCTGCCCGTTGAGCGCCTGGGCCAGTCGCTCGAGCTCGCGACGGGCAGCCTGCTGCGACGCGTTCACGTCCTGCGGGCGGGCATCCATGAGATCGGCGAGCGCCTTGTTCTGCTCGCGCAGGGCACGCTCTTGCCGAGCTTCTTGATTAGGGGCGTCGACTTTGGCAAGTTGCTCGGCGACTTCGGCCTGCTTGCGGGCAGTGTCCGCCAGACGCTTGGCAAGCTCGTCACGGGTCTTGGCGGCGTTGGGGTCAGCCTTCTCGAAATCGCGGGCAGCCCGCTCGACCTCGCGGCCGATCTCTTCTTGCTTGCGCCTCAGCTCAGCGACTTCACGACGGGCTTGCTCCTCGCGCTGCTTGAGCGAGGGCAGGTTGTTGGCCAGCTGCTCGAGAGCCCGCTTGGCCTCTTCCATCTTGGGCTTGGCCGCATTCGGTTCTTGCTTGTCGAGAGCCTGGGCGGCCTTCTGAGCGGCCTCGGTGGCCTTCTGCTGCTCGCGCTGGGCCGCTTCGTTCTTCGGCGGCGTGGAAAGCTGGGCGGCAGCCTGCTGGATGGCCTTCTGCTCCTCCGCGAGCGGCGCGAGCCGCTTTTCCAGCGGCGTGGGATCGTCCTTCTTCTTCAGCTCCTCCTCCATGCGGTTCTGCAGCCCTTCCTGGAGGCGGGCCAGTTGCTTGGCAGCCTCGCGCGGATCCTTGGCAAGATCGAGCGCCTTGTCGAGATCGCTGCCAAGCTTGTCGAGCTCCTTTGCGGCCTTGGACTGTTCCTGGATGGCCTTCTGAGGATCGCCCTCCTTGAGGAGATCGGCAGCCTTCTGAGGCGGCTCGGTGTCTAGCGGCTTGCGGGCAGCGGCCTGGGCGGGCAACTGCGTATCCTTGGCCAGCTCCTGAGCTTTCTTGGCCAGCTCTTGCTGCTTCTTGGCCAGCTCGGCCAGGGCCTCCTGACGACGGGCCAACTCGGTATCTTCGCGGGCTTGATTGAGGTCGCGCTGTTCTTGCGCCAGCTGCTTGGCCTGTTCGGCCAGGTCCTTGGCAAGATCCGCCCGGGCGACATCCAGCGCCTGCTTCAGCGGTTCGCTTTCGCGGGTTTGCTTCTCCAGCTCGCGCGCGAGCTGCTCTTGCTGACGGGCCAGTTCCTCGGCCATCTTCTGTGCTTCGGGATCGCGGACCGGATCCTTGGCAGCCTGCTCGGCGGCGCGGCGGGCCAGCTCTTCCTGCCGCTGCGCGAGCGCTTCAAGACGCTGCTGCTGATACTGCTCCTTGGCGATCTGGTCGTTCACACGCTTGAGGTCTTCGAGGCGCTTGATGGCCTCGGCCACCGTGTCCTCAGTCTTCTGCAGATTCTGATTGCGCGGGTCGGGCTGCTTGGCATTGCCCGCCTGCTGTAGTTGCTGATCGCTCTGCTTCAACTCTTGCTGCGCGACATCGCGCACCTTCTCCGCCAGCGGCATCAGTTCGTTGGCCTGCGCCAGCTCCCGGGCCAGATCGTTCAGATCCACCTGGGCGTCGCGGTTTTCACGGCGGATACCTTCCAGGTTCTTCGTCTGGTTGGGCGTGAGAGCGTCTTGTCGCTCACTGTCTTTGCGGAGAGAGCGGACTTCCGTTCGTTCGGCCTGCAGCTTCTTGATGATGGCTTCCAGGCTGCGGTTGATGTTGTCGCGGCGGGCCAGGATGCTCTGTTCGCGCGGCGAATCGGCGCCCTGATCGATCTTGAGCGAGAACCAGCGGGGCTGCCCCGGCTTCTGTTCGGTGGGGTGGAAGATGACGTGCGGTTCCAGACTGGCCTCGGGCACGCGACGATTGTCGGCAGCCTTGAAGCGATACTGGAGCGTGTCGCCGTTCTTGACGCGGCCCGACAGGTGGAAGTCATGCTGGCCGTAAGCGTCGCGGCTGCCCAGCCCCTTCAGGTTGAGTGATTCTCGCAGCACCGGGCCATCATTGACGCGATATTCGAGCTCGGCCAGATCGACACCCACGTCGTCGGCCAGGGCCAGTTCGAACTTGAGGATGTCGAGCGGATGAGCTGCCTTCACTCCTTCACCGCCAAACACCTTGTTGGTGAACGCGGGGGGCTGGTCGATCTTCACCGTCACCGTCCGCGCCGGGATCTCGGTACGGATGTCGTGTTCGGCCGACAGGATGAAACGGTAGCTGCCCTCTTCGCGAGCCTTGAGGGTGAAGCGGCCCGTCTTGCGGTCCTCGGAAAGAGAGAGGGGATGAAGCACCGGCTTGGGTGCTTCCACCTTGGCGGAAGAATTCGGGCCCTTTGTGCTGGCGACGGCCTTCGGAGTCCACTCCAGCACGGCGTTGACCGCGGGCCGATTGAAACGCACCTCGAAACCAACGTCGCCATGTTGCAGGGCCGCCAGGTCGGGCAAGTTCGGCAACTCTTGCGTGTCGATCGCCTTCTGCGCGTATTGCGGCGGCGTCACCTTGACACTAGTGCCTTCGGCCACCTCGACCGGCTCGACGGCCGTGATGCGGAAGCTGCTGCTGGCGGAGCTGTCCGCCTCCACGTAGTAGTCGAGGCTGCCCGGCAGCTTTTCCAGCTCGTAGGAGAAACGGTCCGGGCCATCCGCGGTCAGCCGCACGCGTTCCACCTGGCCGTTCTCGTTGGTGAAGACAAGGCTGGCCTTGGTGGGCAACGGGGTCTCTTCTTCGTGCACGCGGACGATCACGGTGAATTGAACCGGGCGGCCACGACCAGCGACCTTGTCCCCCGGACCAATTTCGAAGATATAGGGAGAGAATGCGGTATAAGTCCGAGTCGGGAACAGGAAGCGTTCGCCCAGCTCGGCGGCCCGCGAAGGCCACAACGCCGCCGGCAAGGCCAGGACGAGGAACAGGCAGCCCGCGGCGATGGCGAAACGCCGCGCCATCCTTGCAGGGAAGGCTCGTTCGAAATTCAGTGGTTTGGCCTGCTTCTCGGTATCGCTATAGAGAAGCTCGATGAGGGCAGCCGCCCCGTGCATCTGGCCCCCTTCCGAGAGCTCGACACTTGTCGTCAGTCGTTCGTCAAACTCGGGGTATTCTTCTTCGACCACCGCGGCGAGGGCGGCGGGCTGAATCTTGCGCGAGAGAGGGATCACCAGGAAAGCCAGCGTCGACAACAGCCCGAGTCCTATCCAGCTGATGAGCAGGACCTGCCGCGCCAGAGCGGGCAGGTCAAAAGCCAGATCCGCGACCAGGGCGGCCCCGCCGCTCAGCATGACGGTCAAGGCGACCAGGCTGATGCCACGAGCCATTCGCAATCTCAGCAGCCGCCGATGGGCCGACGACAACTTTTCGCGCAGACTGGCAGGCAGTTGTGTTCCGACCGACATGAATTCCCCCCTTCGGTGCAGATTGGTTCCTTCCCCTGGTAGGACAGGGATGGCGAGCGGGCCTTTGCGGGCCGATGCTGGTTCCGTCTATGGCGGGAGCGGGTTATCGAGCCAACCCGCAGCCGGGCAGCTTCCCGGTTTGGTCGCCTCATTAGAACGCAAAACCGGCACGCTGGCAAGCATTTCGCCCCGGATTCTGCTGGCCCGCTTGTTTCCTACCGGTTTGCGGGTCTGTTAGAATAACCCCGAGCGCAACCAAGGGTCTCGCATGGTGATTCATCGTGTCGAAACGGTGAATCTCGCGGCAAAGCATTCAGAGGAAACGATGATGACGGCACGAACAAGCTCCCGCTGGTGGTTGGGTGCAATGACAGCCTTGACGGCGGCCATGGTTTGCCACGCCGCCGACGACTCTATCGGCAAGGTCGTCTCTCCAACTGCCACTCTGTTGCGTCGGGGGGACGACGCCTGGATCGCCCTCAAGCAAGACGCCAATGTGCCGGCCGATTCGCGTCTCCTCGCCCTGCCCGGCAGCAGGGGAGAAGTGCAACTCAAAAACCTGAAGATGGGGATCCTCGGCAACGTCCCCGAATTCGACAACTTCCCCGTGCTCGAGAGCATGGTCACCTTCAACCCGACCCGCGAGGCCGAACTCGACTTCACGCTCAATCGTGGTCGCATCCTCCTCAGCAAACCGAAGACCGAGAGGCCGGTGAAGGTGGTTGCCCGCTTCCTGCAGGGCAGCACCGAGCTCTTGCTGCCCGCCGACGCGGTCGCGCTCGGACTCGAACAATACGGCCGGTGGCCGCTCGGTACCCAGTTCAAGAAGAACCCCGACGCCAAGGATGCCCCATTCTCCGTGGTGAGTCTTTATCAGCTGATGGGCGACATTAACTTGAAGGTGGGCACCGAGCAACATCTCGTCCGCGCCGGCTCTGTCTTCCACTGGGACAACATCGCCGGCCCGGATGGCCGCCCCGCGCGGCTCGACCCCCTGCCCGCCTGGACGAAGGGTGTCCCCGACACCGCGGAGGCCAAGGTCATGCAGACCGCGGTCGCCAAGCTGCAGGGCGAACTTGCCAAGCAACCGGTTGCCAAGGCCATTGACGCTGCACTTGTCTCCGACGAACCGCGTCAGCGGGAGCTGGCGGTGTACGCGTTGACCGCGCTCGACAAGCTGCCACAGCTGGTGGCTGCCCTCGGCGATGCGAAGAATGCCGATGTCCGCGAGGACGCCATCAATGGCCTGCGTCACTGGATGGGGCAGCAAGCCGACCATCCGGCGGAACTTTACCGCCATCTCACTTCCGAGCTGAAGTATCCCGAGACGCAGGGCGAGATCGCGCTCCAGCTCCTGTATAGTTTTCCGGAGAATGAACGAGACCGCGCGGAGACCTACGAGACACTGATCGAATATCTGCGCCACGACAAGCTGCCCATCCGCGAGCTGGCCCGCGGGCAACTCTATCGCTGGGTGATCGCGGGCCGCAAGATCCCCTACGACGCCGCGGGCAGCGCCGCCGACCGCGATAAGGGCTACCAGGCCTGGAAGAAGCTCATCCCTTCAGGCAAGCTGCCACCCAAGGCCGAGAAGCCATAAGCAGAGAAACGGCGTCACGCTCGGAGACGGTCCAGCTCGCGTTGAACATTGGCCCTTGCCCGCTCTTCGCGTTCGAGACGGATGATCTCCGTGTGATAGATGTGTTTGCGCTTCAGGAATGATTCGAGGACGGCAGCTCTTCCTTTGCGGTAGTCCGGCTCGGGCACCCAGGAATACTCCTGGCGAATCGCCGCGGCGTACTCAAGGTAGCCGTTCTCTGAACCGAGGATTGCCAGGTCGGCATCGCACAGGACTTGGCCGTTCTTGTCCACCGAAGCAGGTTGGTGGCTCTTCGTCAGGAGGATGAGTGCGCAAACCTGCGCGATCAGTGCGGGCGGCAGCCCAAGTTCGCGCAGTCGTCGTTCCGCCAGCGCGGCGCTTTGTTCCTCGTTGTCATGGGCACGCGGGTCGTAGACGGCGTCGTGAAACCAGGCCGCCAGTTCCACGGCGTGCATATCCTCCGTGCAGGACGCGAGCCGATCGATGATGGCGAACATGTACCGGAGATGATCGAGATTGTGATAGGCCCGCGCGGGCTGCTGGTAGGCGGCGATGAGCTCGGCGCAGACAGGCTGTCGCGGTTCGGTGGCCGGCTGCAACACAACCAGCAAGGCTTGCCAGCGTGCGCTGAGATCGTCGTTGCCCACCCGAATTGTCCGCACGGATTCGCACGCGGCCACGACTCACTCCTTCGACTCCACCAGTTCCACCGCCACGTCGAGTTTCTCTCCTTCGCGGAGCACCGTGATCGTCGCCTGGCCGCCGGGCTTCTTGCTTTCGATGATAGCCAGGAAGTCGTCGGCCGTGCGCGTCGGCTTGCCATCGACGGCGACGATGATGTCGGCCTTGGAGCGGTCGATGGTGCGGTACTCGATGCCGCCGCGCTGGACGATGAGGATCTCCGGGCCGCGCAGCCCAGCCTTGTGCGCCGGTCCGCCCTTGGCCAGCCGGCTGATCAGCAAGCCTTCATCGAGGTGCAAGACGCGCAGGATGCCGCAGTCGGGCCGGATCACCTTGCCATACTTGATCAACTCGTCGACGATGCGCTTCGAGGTGCTGGCCGGAATGGCCAGGCCGATGCCCGCGCTCTGGCCCGCGTTGGCAATGATCGCCGTGGTGATGCCGACCATCTCCCCCTGGCGATTGACCAGCGGGCCGCCCGAGTTGCCCGGATTGATGGCCGCATCTGTCTGGATCACTCCGCGCACCAACCGGTTATTGTCAGTGCGCAGCGAGCGGTTCAGGCTCGACACGATGCCGATAGTCAACGTCCGCTCCAGGCCAAAGGGATTGCCGATGGCGAAGACGTGCATGCCCACTTTCAGTCGCTGCGAATCTCCCCAGGCGATGGGCTGCAGTTTCTCGGCCGGCGCATCGATCTTGAGCACGGCAATATCGTTGGAAGGATCGCCGCCCACCAGCCTCGCTTCATAGGTGTTGCTGTCATAGAGCGTGATGAGGACGCGGCGGGCGTTCTCGATGACATGGAAGTTGGTGAGGATGTGGCCCTGCTTGTCGAGCACGCTGCCCGAGCCGGTGCCTTCGCTGGGCACAGCCTGGAAGAAGAAATCGTCCACCTGCACGCTGCGCGTGGTGATGTGCACGACGCTGCGGTTGACCTGTTCGTACACACGGATATTGGTCTGCTCTTCCACGGAGACGTGCGGATCGAGTTGCGAGGGCGGCGCCGCGTCGGGCTGGGCAATGTGAATCGTCGACGCGCCCAGATCTTGCCCTGCTTGTCTGTTCTCCGCAGGCGGCTTCGAGCTCTCGCCGGCATCGATGCTGGGAGCCCGGCGCACCTGGGCCACTGCGATGGTTGCCCCGACGGCGATGACCGCAACCAGACCATGTGTGAGCGTGCTGCGCATCTCTTGTCCTCCGTGTCGCTGAACTTGCCTCTTGGGGACGGAGCGACACCATCCGCGCCGCCCCTGAATGAACGCTGCCCGGGCGCATGCTTGCAGCTGCTGAGGATTATAACCAGGAACGAAAAACGGCTGAAGACGAGCCGGCGGCGAGTGCTTGACCGGCTCTGCCGCCGCGGCGTATAAACAAAGAGTATGGCGAAATCATTGCGGCACATCGAGGTGATGAGCAACGAGATGGCCGCCATACTCTGCGCCAAGTCCCCGGCCGAAAGGCTAGCGATTGCCGACGGGCTGTGCGCATGGCCCGCAGCATGATTCTAGCCAACCTCGAACGCGCCCATCCCGACTGGAGCGCGGCACAGCTTCAGCGCGAGACGGCCCGGAGAATGTCGCATGGGGCCGTCTGATCTCTTCCGCTGTCTCAGCAGCGAACTCGATCGGCTGCAACTCCGCTACTTCATAGCCACTGGCTGGTAGACAGGATTCGCTTTCCCTGACTCAACTTCGTCGCCGCGACTTGCGGCGTTTCTCGGCGAGTTGTGCCACGAACTCGGTATGCTCCGGGCTGTCCAGCCCGTCGTTCAGTACGCGCACGACCTGCGGCATGTCGCCGGCCAGTAAGGCCTTGGCATGCAGCCATAGCCCGGGCAGGACTTCCGAGCGAAAGACGCCATCGCGCGACTGCGGCAGCTTGCGATAGCCAGAACGCGAGTGTTGATGCCAGCGTACCTCACCTTCCTCTACCAGAACCACGACGTATTCGGGCACGCCCGCTCCCTCGTAGAGATCCTTCTTCTGATGCAAGTCGATGGAAACGCTGGAGCGGGCCACCTCGACAATCACTTCCGGGGCGCCTTGGAGGTACTTGCCTGCTTTCCGGGTGCGGCCGCCGTACTCGGTCAAGATCCGCAGGTGCTGATCGGGCTGCGGCACGTCGCGCAGCATGAACACGCTGGCATTGGTTGACGTCTTGCAACCCGGCGTGTGCAAAGGGTAGAGCCCTAGCCAGAGATTGACGTTGCTGTCCAAATCACCGTGTTGCACGCTCACGGGCGAAGGCATGTAGACAACTCCTCCGATCAACTCGGCCTTCTCCATGCCGGGCATGTTCTCGTAACGGCGGATGAACTCCTCGGCAGTGAGATTGTCGCCGGGAGCCAGTTCGAGGTTGGGTGAAAGTGCCATCATCACCTCGCACAATATTAGCAACTCTGCTGCTATTATCCCAAACACGCGCGGCACGTCCAGCGCGGCCCGCTCCCTTGGACAATGCCGCTCCTGTTCCGTACATTTCCAGCAGCGCCACGCAAATGGTGTCTCGCAGGCCAGCATCTCGGACGGGTTTTCCCTGCTGGACAGACGGATTCGTTATCTCCAGGAACCAACCAATGAGCAAGTATGTGTACTTCTTCGGCGCCGGTAAGGCCGACGGCAACACCGACATGAAAGCCCTCCTCGGCGGCAAAGGGGCCAACCTCGCCGAGATGACCAATATCGGCCTGCCCGTGCCGGCCGGCTTCACCATCAGCACCGAGGTCTGCACCTACTTCTACGCCAACAAGAAGCAATACCCGCCCGAGCTCAAGAAGCAGGTCGAGGAGGCCCTCAAGAAGACAGAAGAGGCCATGGGCAGCAAGTTCGGCGACCCGAAGAATCCCATGCTGGTGGCCTGTCGCTCCGGGGCCCGCGATTCCATGCCGGGCATGATGGACACCGTGCTCAACATCGGCCTCAACGAGGCCACCGTCGAGGCGCTGGCCAAGGCCTCGGGCAACGAACGTTTTGCCCTGGATAGCTACCGCCGCCTGCTCCTCATGTATGGCGAAGTCGTCATGGGGCTGAAGGGGCACAAGGACGAGCCCTTCGACCACATCCTGAAAGAAGCCAAGAAAAAGCAGGGCGTGAAGCTCGACAACGAACTCAGTGCCGACTCGCTGCGATGGATCGTCGAGGAATCCAAGAAGGCCATCAAGAAATACACGGGCAAGGAGTTC
>JBFWSD010000155.1:0-9451 GCA_050248575.1 Gemmataceae bacterium | reverse complement strand
CGACGCCGATGCCACCTTTTCGGTCGGGCTGATCTACGGTCCGTCCGGCTGCGGCAAGTCGTCGCTGCTCAAGGCCGGCTTGCTACCCCGGCTGGCCGGCCACGTCGTCCCGGTCTTCATCGAGGCTACGCGCCAGGAAACGGAAGGCCGCCTGCTGCGCGGGCTGAAGAAACGTTGCCCGGCCCTGGAAGAAGCCGGCGATCTCGTGCAAGCCCTGTCGAGCCTGCGCCAGGGCCGCCTGGTCAGCCCGGGCACCAAGTTCTTGCTGGTCATCGACCAGTTCGAGCAATGGCTGCACCTGCCCCACGACGAGCGGCAGGCGGAGCTGATTCGCGCCTTGCGGCAGTGCGACGGCGAACACCTGCAGTGTCTGCTGCTGGTGCGCGACGACTTCGCCATGGCAGCCACGCGCTTCATGGCTGCCCTCGACGTGCCCATCGTGCAGGGCAGCAACTTTGCCATCATCGACAATTTCGATCCGCTGCACGCCCGCAAGATCCTAGCCTCTTTCGGCCGCGCCTTCGGCCGCTTGCCGGAACCGCTTGCCCCCGAACAGGAGCAGTTTCTCGACCAGGCCATTGCCGGGCTCGCACCCGACGAACGCGTGGTGCCGGTGCGCCTGGCCCTGTTCGCCGAAATGATCAAAGGCAAACCGTGGACCTTGAAGACCTTGAAGGAGATCGGCGGCACCGAAGGGGTCGGGCTGGCCTTTCTGGAAGAGACGTTCTCCTCCAGCCCGACGCTGCGCCATCACGAGCGGGCTGCCCGCGCCATCCTGAAGGCCCTGCTCCCTGCCCAGGGCAGCGCGATCAAGGGCAGCATGCTCTCCAAGCAGGAACTGCTCGACAAGTCCGGCTACGCCCATCGCCCTACCGACTTCGAGGCCTTGACGCGCATCCTCGACGCCGAGCTGCGCCTCATCACCCCTACCGACCCTCAAGCAGGCGACGAAGCTTCGGCACGCCAGGGAGAGTACTTCCAGCTCACACATGACTACCTGGTGCAATCCCTCCGCGACTGGCTGACACGCAAACAGCGCGAGACGCGGCGGGGCCGCGCCGAACTCTTGCTGACCGAACGGGCCACCTTCTGGAACAGCAAACCGGAAACCCGTTTCTTGCCCACCACCGCCGAATGGCTGCGCATCCTGCTCTTCACGCGGCGGCACGGCTGGCTGCCCACGCAACGAAAAATGATGCAGCAAGCGACCCGCTTTCATCTCATCCGCGGCGGAGTCTGGCTGAGCTTGCTGGCGGCTGTCCTGCTCGTGTCCTTCTATGCCCGGGCACGTTTTCTCGACGACAAGAATTCCGCACAGGCAACTCAGCTGGTGGGCGCCATCCAGAATGCCCGGACCGATGAAGTGCCGGGGCTGCTCGAGCAGATCTCACCCTACCGCCAGTGGGCCGACCCGCTCTTGCGCCGCGCCGTGGCCGCGACGCCGCCTCAGTCGCGCCAGCATCTGCATTGCCGGCTGGCCCTCTTGCCCATCGAACCGGAGCAGGCCGAGCACTTGCTGCCTCATGTCTTGCACGGCGAGCCTCCCGAGTTGCTGGTCATCGCACGCATCTTGCAGACCCGTCCCGCTCCGTTGCGGCAGCAATTCGTCGAACGACTGTGGAATGCGTTCGAGGCCAATCAGGGCTTCCCTCAGGAACGCTTCCGCGTGGCCTGCGTGCTCGCCAGCCACGATGCGCGACACCCGCGCTGGCCCGACGTCGCGGAGCTGCTCCTGGAACAGCTGCTCGACCTGGCACAACGGAATCCCAGTCACTATGCCACCTTGCTCGAGTTGCTCGGCCCCTTGCAAGCACACCTGCTGCCTCTGCTTGAACAGGCCACGCGCGACGGTCAACGCGGCGACGCGGCCCGTCTGCTGGCTGCCAATTTCCTCTCCGATTTCGCCAGGGAAGAGTCCGCGCTGCTGACCAGGCTGCTGCTGGATGCCGATCGCGATCAGTTCCTGGTGTACTTCGCCAAGGTCGAACCGCACAAGGAGCAGGCGCGGGCTGCCCTGCAAGAGGTTCTCGCTCGCCCGATCGAAGCACAGCCGACGGTGGACGCCAAGGAACAGCTGGCCCGGCGACAGGCCAATGCCGCCATTGCCCTCATTCGCTTCGGCGAAGCAGTCTCCGTCGACCGCTTGCTGCAGTATCGCGGCGATCCCCGGACCAGGAGTTATCTGATCGATCGGATCGGCCCGTTTGGCGTCAAGCCCGGCGCCATCATCGCCCAGCTCGACAAGCAGCCAGAACCGTCCGTGCGACGGGCGTTGATTCTTTGCCTGGGCGAGTTCGACCAGACAACGTTGCCGGTCGTGGACCTGCTGCCCGGGCTGCTCGACCGGTACGCCAACGACCCCGACCCCGGCATCCATGCAGCCATCGCCTGGCTGCTGCGCTCCTGGCATCGGCAGGACGATCTCGACCGGATTGACCGGCAATTCGCTTCCGGTCAAAGCGAAGGCAAGCGACTGTGGTACGTGACCAGGCAAGGGCAAACGCTGGTCGTGGTGCGTGGTCCCGTCGACTTCGTGATGGGCTCACCTCCCGGCGAGGCGGGCCGCGAAGGCGGGCCGCAGGGCCTGGTCGAGAAACAAGCCCCCACCCGGATTGCACATTCCTTCGCCCTGGGCGCCCGCGAAGTGTCCGCACGCGAGTTCGGCATGTTTCGCAAGACCGCTGCCGACGGCGATTTCGCGGTCTCGGATCGCTGCCCGATCAACCTGGTCAGCTGGTACGACGCCGTCGCCTACTGCAACTGGCTGAGCGAGCAGGAAGGCATTCCGCGCGACCAGTGGTGCTACGTGCCCAACGAACAAGGCAACTACGGCGCGGGCACGACGAGCAAACCTGACTATCTCGAGCTCGCCGGCTATCGCCTCCCCACGGAAGCCGAATGGGAGTTCGCCTGCCGGGCCGGCACATCCACCAGCTGCCCGCATGGCGACGGCGACGAGCTGCTCGAAGACTACGCCTGGTACACCAAGACCTCGCTGGGCCGCCAGCTGGCCCCGGTTGGCAGCCTCAGGCCCAACGACTTCGGACTCTTCGACATGCTCGGCAATGTCGCGGAATGGTGCCAGGATCGCTTCCTGAGCAACAACAAGCCGGAAGGTGGCACGCACACCATGCGCGGCGGCTCCTTCGTCGATGCCACCTTGAATGTCCGCTCCGCCGTCCGCGACCGCAACGAGCCGGACTATCGAGATCACCACTGCGGCTTTCGCGTGGCGCGTACCATCACGAGGCCGACTCGATGACAGTGCGTCCACACTGAATTCTGGATTTGGCGCGCCGGGAGCGTCAGCTCCCGGCGGAAACCCGTCGCCGTTCCAGCTCATTGAATCGGTTGAACCAAGGGCGAAGAATGTTGTAACCTAAACACGGCGCAAGCTTTCTCGGCAAGCGCGCGGAGTGAACCAAACCCTGTGTCTCGGTGTGCACGCCCGATCATGAAGTATCTGGATGAGTACCGTGATGCTTCGGCAGCGCGGCAACTGGTCGAGGCCATTGCCCGGACCGCCACCCGTCCGTGGACCATCATGGAAGTTTGCGGCGGGCAGACACATACCATCGTCAAGTATGGCATCGATCGACTGGTTTCGGATATCGAACTCGTGCACGGGCCGGGCTGCCCGGTCTGCGTGACCGCGCTGGAGATCATCGATCGGGCGCACGCAATCGCCGCCCGCCCCGACGTGATTTTCTGCTCTTTCGGCGACATGTTGCGCGTGCCCGGCTCGCGCGGCGACTTGTTGCAGTTGAAAGCGCAGGGCAGCGATGTCCGCGTTGTCTATTCGCCGCTCGATGCGGTGGAACTGGCAGCAGCCACGCCGGGGCGCCGGGTCGTCTTCTTCGGCGTCGGCTTCGAGACCACGGCGCCGGCCAATGCGATGGCGGTCTGGCAAGCGCACCGGCGCGGGCTGAAAAACTTCAGCATGCTCGTGTCGCACGTGCTGGTGCCGCCCGCCCTGCTGGCGATCTTGCAGGCGCCCGACAATCGCGTGCAAGCCTTCCTTGGCCCCGGCCACGTTTGCACCGTCATGGGCTACACCGAGTACGAACCCATCGTCGAGCGCTTCCGCGTGCCCGTGGTGATCACCGGCTTCGAACCGATCGACCTGCTCGATGGATTGTTGCGCACGGTGCGGCAGCTCGAAGCCGGGCAGGCCGTTGTTGAAAATGCCTATGCCCGCGCCGTCCGCCGTAACGGGAATGACCCGGCGCGAAAACTGCTAGACGACGTCTTTGAGGTTTGCGATCGGAAGTGGCGCGGCATCGGTGTTATCCCGGCCTCCGGGTTCCGTCTGCGGCCCGCCTATCACGACTACGATGCGGCCCTGCTGTTCGAGGTCGATCAACTGGAGGCAGACGAGGCCACGGTCTGCATCAGCGGCGCGATCCTGAAGGGCAACAAGAAGCCGCACGAATGCCCGGCGTTTGGCAAGGAATGCACTCCGCAAACGCCGCTCGGAGCCACCATGGTGTCGTCTGAAGGCGCCTGTGCCGCCTATCATGCCTACGGACGCCATCTCGAAACGATCGGTCTCTTGCCACAACCTGAAAACGTCTGCGAATGACGATGGAAACTTCGGTCACTCGTTTTGGTAGCTGCCCGGTGCCGCAGTCGCAGTTCGAGCATATCCTGCTCGGGCACGGCAGCGGTGGCAAGCTCAGTGCAGAGCTGATGCGGCGGGTTTTCTTGCCCGCGTTCGATAACCCGGTGCTCAATGCCCTGGAAGACCAGGCCATCGTGGCTCTGGCCCCCGGGCCGGTCGGCCCGCGCGGGCCGCGCCTGGCCTTCACCTCGGATGCGTTCGTGGTCAAGCCGCTGTTCTTCCCCGGCGGCGACATCGGCCGCCTGGCCGTGCACGGCACCGTCAACGATCTCGCCGTGGGGGGAGCCCGGCCGCAGTTCCTGTCGGCGTGCTTCATTCTGGAAGAAGGCCTGGCCCTGGACGACCTCGAACGGATCGTGCATTCCATGCGGCAAGCCTGCGACGAGGCCGGCGTCACTCTCGTCACTGGCGACACCAAGGTGGTCGATCGCGGCAAGGGGGACAAGGTGTTCATCGCCACCTCGGGCATCGGCAGCGTACCCGAGGGCTGCGCACTCTCGATTGGCTCGGCCCGTCCCGGCGACCGCATCCTGGTGTCCGGGACGCTGGGCGATCATGGGATCGCCATCATGTCCGTGCGCGCGGGCATCGAGTTCGAAACCGTGCTCGAGAGCGATAGCGCCCCCTTGCACGACCTGACGCGTGTGATGCTGGAAGCTTGCCCGTCGCTCCGCTGCATGCGCGATCCGACGCGCGGCGGGCTGGCCAGCGCCGTCAACGAGCTGGCCGCAGCCTCCAGGGTCGGCGTCGATCTCGACGAGGCGGCTCTCCCCCTGCGGCCGGAAGTGCGCGGCGCCTGCGAGATGCTCGGCCTCGATCCTCTCTACGTCGCCAGCGAGGGCAAGTTGATGGCCGTGGTCCCGCCCGAGGACGCCGCTCGCTTGCTCGAAGTCATGCGCTGTCACCCGCTGGGGCAGCAGGCAGCCCTCATTGGCACGGTGGTGGCCGATCACCCCGGGCTGGTTACCCTCAAGTCTGTGATTGGCGGCCAGCGCGTGCTCACGATGCTGGCCGGTGAACAACTTCCGCGCATTTGCTGACCGGAACGTTTCGCATCCGGCGATCCGCGCAACAGACACACCGGACACGTACCAGTCCGCTGCCCGGCGCAATATCCAGGTAGAAAGCGCCATCGTGCGCGATGAGCGGGCGCTGTATGCACCGCGTTCAACAAGAGTCATTGCACAACTGGCAGCAATCGGAGCGTCTCATCCGTAAATCGTTATCATGAATTGGCTTGTGGCGATTTTCTGTGCAACGGGCCCGGCCCGCTTGCACACTCGGAAACCGGCGATTTTTCCCTAGCTCAGGTAGCCGAAAGGACTAATGACGAGTGTGTAAATGCCGTCGGTGTGCAACGAAAGTGTGCAAGCGGCCCGTAGACCATCGAGGCCAGGTTTTGTCAGCAACTTTGGAGATAACGCATTGCCGGCAACCACTTGAATCATCAACCCGAGAGGATAGAGGAACGGAAGGATGATCTAGAGGATGGCTGGCAGCCCAGTTGTTAGTGATTGACTGTCTGGGAGTGTGTTCATTACTCACCTGGGCCCTCACTGCCGCGGTCCAAGACACGGACCTGGCAAGCGTGGCCAGATTGTTCATTGATTTGTCGGGCACCGAGGAGAAACCCAAGACCAGTTCGAACGACGCCTGGCCCACCGGCGTAGAAAGAGCAGAAAGCGATGTAGCAACACAACAAGTACGGAGTGAATCATGTCATACGAACAACGGCCAGAGACACTGTCTGATGAGGAGTTGGGCCAAGTCGTCGGCGGGAACGGCCAGATGTACGTCGGCCACGGCCAGATGTACGCCAATACAAGCGCATTTGCCGCAAGCCAGCAAATGCAGACAATGACTGCCCAGGCAGGGGCGTACATGGCTGGGTCTTGAGCGAAGGCCCCGCCCCACGGCCTGTTCTACTCTCGGGCGGGTTTTCATGCGCCGAAGGCCGGCATCATGGAGCAGGGCGAAGAAGGGTCAGGGCCGTCAAAGTACGGGGGTGAGTTGCAATGCCCACCGAGTCGAGCTTGCAAAGTGGGCGGCCAGCCGGGCGGGAGGCTTCCGTCGCAACGGTGCTGCATTCCTTCAGTCCGAATCTTCACTAACTCTTCATGTCGCCTTCATGGTGACTGGATTCTGCCGCCGATAAATTACTCCCTGCTCGCGTTGACGTTCCTCATGATTGACAATTGCAAGCGAGGCCAGAATGGAGGCGGTCAGCCGCGGCCCGATTCCAGGGTCTCTTGGTGTCATTCCCGCACGCTACGCTTCCACTCGTTTTCCGGGTAAGCCCCTGGCCATGATCGGGGGCAAGCCCATGATCGTCCGCGTCTATGAGCGTGTTTGCCTGGCCCGGCTGGCAGAGGTCGTCATTGCCACGGACGACGAACGCATTGATCAGGTCGCGCGCGAACATGGCTGCGTGAGTCTCATGACCTCCCCCGACCATGCTTCCGGAACCGATCGCGCCGCGGAAATTGCCCGCACCCACTCGGCCCGTTTCATTGTCAATATTCAGGGGGATGAACCCCTGATTGCCCCTGAACTCATCGACGATGTCGCGACCGCGCTTGCGGCGGGCCCTCACGATCTGGTCACCGCGCGCCGCTTGCTCACCGATCCTGCGGCCATCGAGAGCCCGCATGTGACCAAGGTCGTAACCGATTGCGCGGGCAAGGCTCTCTATTTCTCGCGCATGCCGATCCCCTGCCGCGCCCGCGCCCGCGCCGATGTCTATCAGCACATTGGCATTTACGGCTACCGCCGCGAGGCCCTGCTGCGGCTGGCCGCGCTGCCGCCAAGCCCGCTCGAACTGGCCGAGTCGCTCGAGCAGCTCCGCGCACTCGAGAATGGCATGTCCATCGGCGTCATCGATACGGATTACCTGTGCCTGGCAGTAGACCTCCCCGAGGATGTGGCTCGTATCGACCAACACCTGAGAGAGCTGGTTTCATGACACAAGGGGCCGTGCAAACCGAGATTGATGTGTTGCGCGAGATGCGCCGGGTCCTCCGCGTTGAATGGGCCTCTCTGGCTGCCCTCGAGCGGAATCTCGACGAACGGTGTGTCGCTGTCGTCCAGCAAATCCTGCAGTGTCGTGGTCGGGTCGTCCTCACGGGCATCGGCAAGGCCGGTCTCGTCGCCCGCAAAACAGCCGCGACCCTGTGCAGCACGGGTACGCCCGCTTACTATCTCAACCCTGCTGATGCCTGCCATGGAGACCTCGGTCTGCTCGCCCCCGATGATCTGCTGCTCGCCGTTTCCTATAGCGGCGAAAGCGATGAGGTTCTCCGCCTCTTGCCCTACGCCCGCCGGCTTGGCGTACGCGTCTGTTCCCTCACGGGCCGGAGTTCTTCCAGCCTGGCCCGTTTCAGTGATGTCGCAGTCGAAGTTCGCGTCCCGCGCGAGGCCGATCCTCACGATCTGATCCCCACGGCCAGCACCACGGCCCTGCTCGCCATGGGCGATGCGCTCGCCGTGGCCGTCATGATGGAACGGGGCTTTTCCCGGGAACAGTTTGCCTCTTGCCACCCAGGCGGCAATCTCGGCCGCAGACTGCTTCTCCTTGTTCGCGACATCATGCATACCGGCGAGCGACTGCCCCTCGTTCCCATGGGGGCCCGCGTGCGCGACGCCATCTACACCATGACGCTGAAACGCCTTGGCTCGGCGTTCGTCGTCGACGCTGCGGGCCGTCTCGCCGGCTTCTTCTCCGACGGCGATCTCCGCCGCCTGCTCCACCGTGACAGCCAGCCCCTCGACGATTTCATCGAACAGGTCATGACGCAGTCGCCCAAGAGCGTGCGCGGCGAACTTCTTGCGGTCGACGCTCTTGACATCATGGAGGAACATTCCATCACGGTTCTTCCGGTGCTCGACGACGACGGCCGCCCCGTCGGGGCTGTGCACCTTCACGACCTCGTACAGGCAGGGCTGGTGTGATGGGCGAGCTGGCGCCTGCTCCCGTTGTCCCACCGCCGTCGGCGACCGCCGCGCCTGCCAGCGCCGAGCGCTTGCCGGTCGTCTGCTACACGCCGCAATCGCCGTTGCGTCAACCACTCGTATTGATCCGCGCGATGGTGAGCGATCTCTGCCGCGCCCGCGAACTGGCCTGGCGGCTCTTTCTGCGCGATACCCGCGCGCTCTATCGCCAGTCGTTGCTCGGCTACTTCTGGGCCGTGGCCCCGCCGCTTGCAAGCATGTCCATCTGGGTCTTCCTTCATGAGCAGAATATTCTCCAGGTCGGCGATACGGGCATGTCCTATCCGCTGTTCGTCCTGACCGGGCTGGTCCTGTGGGAGACGTTCGTGGCGGCCCTGAACGCACCGCACGCTTCGGTGAGCAGTGCCGCTGCCTTGCTCGCCAAGATCAACTTCCCGCGCGAAGCGCTGCTGCTCGCCGGCCTTGGCCAAGTCCTGTTCAACACGGCGATTCGCGTGGCGGTGCTGGCTGCGGTCTTTGCCTGGTATCGTCCCGAGTTGCCCGCCACGGCCTGGCTGGCCCCCTTCGGTCTGCTCGCCCTGCTGGCGTTTGGTTTTGCCCTGGGTTTGTTGCTGGCACCGCTCGGCATGCTGTATCACGACGTGGGCCGCTTCGTGAGCATGGGTACCGGCGTGCTCTTCTTCCTGACGCCGGTTGTCTACCCGGCGCCTGCTGCCTGGCCTGCATCGCTGCTGGCCACGGCGAACCCGGTCAGCCCGCTCTGCTGACGACGCGCGACTTGCTTTGCCGCGGCGAACTGCCGTTCTTCACGGAGTTCCTGGGCCTGGCCGCGGTGACGATCTTCCTCTTGCTGTTCGCCTGGCTGTTGTTCCGCGTGGCGGT
>JBFWSD010000154.1:0-9456 GCA_050248575.1 Gemmataceae bacterium | reverse complement strand
TCGACAATGCGCAGATGCTCGCCGGCAAGGTTCCCGCCGAGGGCACCATCGAGCTGCAAACGCACGGCAATCCGCTCTACTTCCGCAATATCTTCGTGCGCGAGCTGAAGTCTGAATAACGTCTGCCCTGAAGCCCGGCTTGCACACAAGCCGGGCTTCTTCTCTTTCCCAAGAGGCTCCCATGCGGATGTGCTTGCTGACGATCGTGCTGCTGGCGGGCAGCTTGCCGGCGGCCGAACCGGTCTCGGTCGACGCCAAGTTTCCCGGGGGCAACATTCTCGTCGACAAGATCGACGGCGACCGCATCATGCTAAGGCAAGACCTGCGCGATACGGCAGGCGACTGGTTCTACTGGCACTTCCGCGTGCAGCATGCGCAGGGCCGCACCCTCACCTTCGAGTTCAAGAGCAACGTGATCGGCCAGCGCGGCCCGGCAGTCAGCGACGACGCGGGCAAGACCTGGCGCTGGCTGGGCGCCGCCAACGTGCGCGGCAACACTTTCCATTACACATTCCCTGCCGCTGCTGGGGACGTCCGCTTCTGCGTCGCCTACCCGTACACCGAAAAGAACTTGCACGAGTTTCTGGCCAGGCACAAAGACAGCCCGCATCTCGAGGTCGAGTCCTTGTGCAAGACGAAGAAGGGGCGCAATGTCGAACGGATCCGCCTGGGCCGCCTCGACGGGCAGGCCAGGCACAAGGTGGCCCTCACCTGCCGGCATCATGCCTGTGAGATGATGGCCAGCTTCGCCCTCGAAGGGATCATCGACGAGGTGCTGTCCGACAGCGCGGACGGCAAGTGGCTGCGCGACAACGTCGAGTTCTTCATCGTGCCCATCGTCGACAAGGACGGCGTGGAAGACGGCGACCAGGGCAAGAATCGCAAGCCGCATGACCACAACCGCGACTACCAGGACAAGAGCATCTACGCGGCGATTGCCGCGATCCGCGAGAAGTTGCCCGGCTGGGGCGGCGACAAGCTGCGCATCGCCCTCGACATGCATTGCCCCGGGCTGCGGGGCGGGGGCCACGAGACCATCTATCTTGTGGGCGGCCCGAACGACAAGATCTGGCAGAACTGCGTCCGCTTCGGGCAGGCGCTCGAAAAGGTCCAGACGGGCGAACTGGTCTATCGCAGCAAGAACAACATGCCCTTCGGCACGGGCTGGAACACAGGGGCCGCGTACAAGAACAAGAAGGCATTCGCGCGCTGGGCGGCGGAGCTGCCCGGCATCGAGGTGGCGACCACTATCGAGATTGCCTACGCCAACGCCGACGGCAAGACGGTAACGGACGAGTCGGCCCGTGCGTTCGGGCACGATCTGGCCCGGGCCTTTCGCAAGTTCCTGGCAGACGAAAAACGCTGAGCACATCCAACCTGGCCAAAAAAAGTGCCAACAAACCATGCGGTCTTCCGCGTATAGATTTACAATGACGTGAGCCTGGCAGAGGCTATTGGGAAGAAGCCCGGCAATCGGTAGCAGTGGCAAAGCGTCAGCGACTCAACCTGGCAAAGCCGGGCAGCGCGCGACTGCCCGCTCTTACTGTTTCGGCAAACCGCGCCCCTGGAAAGGTCGATGAGCTTCGTACATCCGCTATTGCTCGGGGGGCTGATCTTCCTCGCCGTGCCTGTATTGCTGCACCTCATCATGAGGCAGCAGCCCAAGCACCTCTTGTTTCCTGCCATGCGGTTCTTGATGCAGCGGCATCGCACCAATCAGCGCAAGCTGCAGCTGCGGCACTTGCTGCTCTTGGCCCTGCGCCTGTTGCTACTGGCGGCCATCTGCCTGGCGCTGGCGCGGCCCAAGCTGTTCAGCGAACGACTCAACTTGACGGGCAAGCGACCCGTGGCCGCCGTCTTGCTGTTTGACACCAGCCCGAGCATGGAATACCGGCAGGGGGAAGATTCGCGGCTCGACGATGCCCGACGCCGCGGTCTCGAGCTGCTCGACGACTTGCCCGAGAACAGCCGGGTGGCCGTCCTCGACACCAATCTGGGAGGCGACTGGCTGCCGAACATCGCCGAGGCGCGCAAGCGCATCGCCGACTTGAAGGTGCAGCCCGAAAGCGGGCCGCTCACCAGCCAGTTCCGCCTCGTCTACGAACTGCTCGACAAGGTCAACGCTGGCAACGACAACCAAGACGCTGTCCTGCTTCCTTTCGTCTATGTCTTTTCCGACCGCATGCAGGGCTGCTGGTCCACCAATCAGCTCGACAACTTGCTGCGGCGCCAGGAGCAGTTGAGCATCCCGGCTCATGCGGCCTTCGTCGACGTGGGCGTCGAAAAGATGGAAGATGTGGCCATTATCAATCTCACCATGGGGCCGGCCCTGGGGGGCGGCAATCGCGTCCGTTTCCAGGCCACCTTGCGGGCGCGCGGGCGTGCCCACGATGTGGAAGTCATTTGCCTCATCGATGGCGAACGGATCGGGCACTCAGCTCGCAAGATCGAGCCCGACACACCGGAAACGTTTGATTTTGAGAGCGGCGATCTTGCCCCCGGGCTGCATCAAGTCGAGACGCGCATTGTTTCCAACCTGACGCCGCTCCCTTTGCGCTACGCGCGCTATCACACCTTCGAGATCCAGGGCAAGCGGCGCGTGCTGGTGGTCGCCGACGATCCCCGGGAGGCGCGTTTCTGGACGGCCGCGCTCGAATCGGGGGGCGGCCGCGCTTTCCAGGTGGAAACGATTGCCAGCCGCGATCTCGCGGGCCAGGACTGGAAAGAACTGGCGGCCTACCGGGCCATCGCTCTCTTCAACGTCAAGGACCTGGACGAACAAAGCTGGCGCGCACTCAAGAGCTACGTGGAAGCGGGCGGCGGGCTGGCATTCCTGCCCGGCGGCGACATGAAGTTCTCGCAAGGGGCAGCCGACTTGTTGCCTGCCCCTTATCTCGAATCGACTCTCGTCGAAAAAGGGGTAGGCTGGCGTTCCTTCGGCGGGCAGCATCCGGTAATGGCCCAGTTTCGCGAATGGAGCATGCAGCCCAGCACCGACTTCGTGAAGTTCCCGCGCTCGGTTTATCGCTTCTGGAAGGTTGGCCCCACGGCGGGCAAGAGCAGTGTGCTGGTTGCCTACGCCGACGATGCCAGGAGCCCGGCCCTGCTCGAACGCACGCTGGGCCGCGGTCGCGTCCTCCAGTTCACCACCACCTTCGACGATCGCACGCCCGCCTGGAACAACTACCTGCAAACCGTTACCTCGTTCTATCCCGTGCTGGCTCACGTCACGACAGGTTATCTGACCGGCAGCGCCGATCTGAATGAACTCAATCACCTGAGCGGGCAGGCCGTGACGATCCCGTTGCCGTCCTCGCCGCGCTTGCCCAAGTACTTGCTGCAGGGCCCCGGCATCGAAGGAACCGACCAGGTGCTCGTGCGGGGCGAGAACGACGATGCCTTGCGCATCACGCGGGCCGTCGAGCCGGGTAACTTTCAGCTCTTGCAAGAAGATCTCAAGCCGATCGCCGGGTTCAGCCTGAATGTGCCGGGGGATGAGTTTCTCTACGCGCGGGTTCCCGTGGAGGACATCGAGGCGCTGCTGGGCAAGGATGCCGTGCTGTCTGTCGACTACAAGGACAACCTCGAGCAAGCGCTCGGGCAGCGCTGGAAGCAGCCCGTGGAGTTGTTTCCCTGGCTGATGATGCTGATCCTGATCGTGCTGGCCGTGGAGAACTTGCTGTCGAATCGGTTCTATCGCAAGCTGCCCGACGCGCCCGAGGCGAGCACGATTCCTTCAGAAGCAACACAAGAGCAAGCCGCCGCCCCGGTTTGATGCGGCTCAATAACGGGATTCATGGAACACGAGACGACCATCACACTGACGAGCGATCCGGCCTGGCCCTGGTCCCAGCCGCACGGGCTGTGGATCCTGGCCGGCGTGGGCGTGCTGCTGGCCGTGCTCACGGTGTGGACCTATCGCGGGCAACAACGCGCGGGCGCGCGGCGTGTCGCCGTCATTCTCGGGCTCCGGCTATTCGCGCTTTTCCTGGCCTGCTTGACGATCTTGCGGCCCTCGCTGGCCTTTCGCGACGATTCGCAAACGCCTTCCGTGCTGCTCGTGGTGCTCGATGCCTCGGCCAGCATGACCATTCAAGACGAGCACGACAACCAGTCGCGCTGGGAGGCCATGCAGCGCCTCATGAAGTCCAGCGAACCGCTCTTCAAGGAACTGGAGAACGAACGCAATGTCTCGTTGATCGTCTATCGCTTTGCCGGCGACGCGCAGGGCTGGGACGAGAACGCCTTGCCCGACGGGCAGCGCACCGACATCGGCCGCGCGCTGCACAGTCTGTATGAGCTGCACCGGCAAGAGAAGAACCTGCGCGGGCTGATCCTGGTCAGCGACGGGGCCGACAACGGCAACAGCATCAATACCAAGCCGCTCGCGGAGGCGGCCCGCTGGCGCAATCTCCCCTGCCCGGTGTACACCTTTGCGCTCGGCAAGGTCTCCACGGCCGACGCCCAGAATGACATCGTCATCCGCAGCCTGATTGCCGATCCGTCGCCGGTCCCTGTGAAGGGCAAATTGAACATCAAGGCCACCGTGGACGCCTTCGGCTTCAACGACGCCGAGGTGGATGTTCATTTGCTCGTCGACTCGGGCAACGGCGATGAAGAAGTACTCGCTCAGAAAGAACGTCTGACCCAGCCCCAGGGCAACGTCATCCAGCTCAGCACCGACGCTCCCAGCAAGCCGGGCGAGATCAAGGTCACCCTCAGGATCGATCCCAAGCCAGGCGAAGTCTCCAATGCAAACAATGAAGTCAGCACCTATGTTTCCGTCACCAAGGAAGGCATCAGCGTGCTGCTGGTTGACAAGCTGCGCTTTCCGGAACCGCAGTTCATCGTCGATGCCATCAGCGCCGATCCGCGCATCCGCGTTTATCCGGCCTGGCTGCGCACCGACAAGCCGGGCATCAACCAGGTCGACCTCTTCCAGTTCGACAAGCAGCGCTACGACGTGATCATCCTGGGTGATGTTTCGGTGCAGCGGATGCTGGCGGCCAGCCCCAATGCCCTGCAAGAGATACACGACCTGGTCGCCGAGAAGGGAACGGGCTTGCTGATGATGGGGGGCAGCCAGGCGCTCGGCCTGGGGGGCTGGAACGCCGCCAACGTGGTCCGCACCGAGAAGGACAAGACCAAGCAGCCGATTCTCTTTGCCAACATGCTGCCCGTGGACCTCACCAACCCGGGCGAGATCAAGGAGTCGGTGCGGATGGAGCCGACCGCCGATGGACTGGTTCATTTCGTCATGAAGCTGGCCGACAGCAAAGAGGCGAACGCCGAGCTGTGGCGCAGACTGCCTCCCCTCAAAGGGATGACGCGCCTCGGCAAGAAGAAGGACGCCATGGGGACCGTGACCGAGCTGGCCAGCTGGCCCGGGCGGGACGAACCGGTCCTGGTCGGGCAACGCTACGGCGAGGGCCGCGTCCTTGTCTTTGGCGGCGATACGACTTATCTCTGGCGTAATCTCGGCTGGCCCGAACCCAAGGAAGGCATTGCCGCCCACGCGCGCTTCTGGCGACAGCTCGTCTACTGGCTGGCCCAGCAAGATAAGCTCGAGGGCAGTGTCTGGATCAAACCCGACATCCGCCGCGTGGCCGTCGGGGACAGCGTGCCGTTTTCCGTCGGCGCGCGCGGCAAGGGAGGCGTCGACCTCGATACCACAGGAGGCAAGGCTTCCTTTGCGGTCGAGGTCATCGGACCGAATGAGAAGAACATGGGCGCCGTCACGGTAGCCCCCGACATCGAAGGCAAGATCCGCGGTGTCTACTATCCCACCGTGCCCGGCGAGCATCGCTTCAAGGTGAAGGGAAAGGCGACCGATACGGACGGCAGCCCGGTCACGGGGGAGGCCACGGTCCGCTTCCTCGTTTATCAGGATGAAAGCGAACTGGCGCGGCGTTCCGCAGATCATCAGTTCCTGCAACAACTGGCGCATGCGGGCGGCGGCTCGGCGCATCTGGCCCAGGAGCTGCCCGACTTCTTGCGCAAGCTGAAGAAAGAGCCCTTGTTGCAATCGTTGCCGCGCGTGGATTTGTTGCCCGACTGGCGCAGCCAGGAACTTTCTCCCTTCATGGTCATCTTGCTCCTGGTATTCACGGCGGTGCTGTGCCTGGAATGGTTCTTCCGCCGCCGCTGGGGACTGGTGTGAAGCTGCTCATGCGGTGAGCGTTCATGAAGCCTCACCCCAGCTCGCGTGAAAAGCGGGTGAAGGCGCTCGCCAGCTTACGTCAATTCTTTTTGTTCCCTTCACCACACGCGCAAGTGTCCAGCGTAGGATCTCCGCTCGATTTCCCCCCATCACACCTCAGGAGATTGCGCCATGCGGAGATCATTCGAGCCGAGGATCGAGTCGCTCGAGGAACGGGTGGTGCCGGCAACGGCCGTGGAGTATGGACTGATCGCCAAGACGATCTCGGTAGCCATCATCCAGCAGATTACCGACGTGAAGAAAGTGTTCGATATCGGGCAGCCCGCCGCCGCCAAGGCCGCTGCGGAAGCGGCCAGGATGGCCGAGCCGATGGACAAGACGGCCGTCAAGGTGCTCACGCCCGTAGGTGTCAGCGACCCTAGCAAGGTCGTGGAGATCAAGGCGCTGGCTACGCCGGCTTTGCCCCCGCTGAATGCGGCCATTGCTCGACTGACAGCGCAGATCAAGCGTGAAGTCACCGCGATCAAGGTCAGGCTGGAAGCGGTACAGGAACGTTTGCTGAATCTGCGTCAGCGTGTCCTTGACCTGCGCGAGCGATTGGCGACCCTGCGGGGCGGCGATGCCGCCGCCACACCTTCGACTGTGATGGCGCAATCGGGCATAGCCGCCCTGGCCCAGGCCAATCAAAGCTCGCAGAACGTTCTCGCCCTACTCCGGTGAACTTGCACGCGCCGGGATCGATCGGAGGGCCGAGCGACGCCACGCTCGGTCCTCTGTTCGCTTGGTCAGCCCTCATTGTCACCGGACGCTGCAGCTTCCCGCCCGTGCTGAGGGGTAGGGTCGGCGACGAGCCCGTATGTGGCGCGACCCTCGTGATCTTCGGGGAGGTATTCCGTGATCGGCAGCCCGTCTGGGGTGACGAACAGCAGGCAGTGGCAGTATTTCCACTTCTTCATCTCGTCGCAAGCACACAGCCAGCGGCGGCCGTGCTCTTCCAGTTCTTTCTGCTTGTCGGGGTAGAAGTTGCAAGGGCAAAGCGGTCGGCCCAGCTCATCCAGATTCGCTGCCAGCCCCTGCACGACGGCTTCGGTGATCTCAGGCTCGGGATGCCCTGAAGTACCCGATTTGCGGCGATAAGCCTCGACATATTTCTTGATCCTGGCCACTGACGCGGCAGACGGTTCGGATCGCGACATACACACCTCCTTGCGATCATTACGCAGTAGTGGCAGAGATCTTACCTGGGTCTTCGAATCACATGACCTCTCGCATTCTCGGCGCGAGCCCCATATATTTTGAAGGTTGTCGCCCCGGCATTCATCGAGTGGGAGAGATCCCGTGGCCGAAGCATTGCGCTGCGTGGCTGGAGATAGCCTGATCGCCGGTTTTGATTTCAGTACCGGGGCCGTGAAGGCTCTGGCCTTCGATCTCGAGGGCCGCACCGTTGCCGAGGTCAGGCTGCCGACCGATCTCTGGACCGAGGGAGGAGTCTCCGAGCTGAACCTGCTGCAGCTCGAAGGGCAGGCGCGGGCCAGTGTGCGTGCCCTGGCCAGCCAGCTCCGCGACCAAGGCTCCCTCTCGCGCTGGGTGGCCGGCGGCATCTCGGCCACGCATCACACGTCCGGCCGCATCGACAAGTGTCATGTACAGGTCCGCCGGGCCATCTGCTGGAACGATCACACGCTGGGCGCGTATCACAAGCTCGGCCTGGAGCGACTCGGCGGGCAGGCGAAGGTCAAAGAACTCGTCGGCGGCCCGTGGGCGATTCGCTATGCGCTCAGCCATCTCGTCAAGGATGAGCAGCACCTGCCGCGCGAAGATTGGGAGCGCACCTATCGCATCTTGCCGCACGGTTCGCTGGCCGCGGGCTACCTGACGGGCAACTTCGATACGGCCAGCCTGTCGGCAGCCGCCTCCACCGGCATCATGGACTTGCGCAGCGGGCAATGGTGTCGTGAAATCCTGGCGGCGGTTGCCGAATCCGCCCTGCGCGAACTGGCGTGGCGGACGTTGCCGCAGATTGTCGATCACTACCAGCCCGTCGGGCTCATCTCCGAAGCGCTCGCGCACGAAGCGGGCCTGGGTCACAACGAGCGGCCCTGGATCTTTCCGACCTCCGACGATCAGCAGGCAGGTCTGGTCGGCGGCGGCGCCGTCGATGCGGGGCAGATGGCGGTCATCCTGGGCAATTCGGCCGTCGTCAATTCGTCGTCGAGCCAGCTGCCCGCGGGGGACGACCTCGATGCGATGCGTTTGAACTGGGGACCCTATCTCTGGATGCGTTGCTACAACAACGGCGCCCAGTTTCTCGATCGCGTGCTGCCCGCGAAGCCGGACTGGGAACGGCTGGAACGGGAGGCAGCCGCCTGCCCGCCGGGCTGCGACGGCGCGATGGTGCTTCCCTTCCTCAACCCGGAGCCGTCGCTGGGTGTGTTCGAGCCCCGCTTCCAGTGGCTGCCCGCCGAGCCAAAGGAAGCGGGCAAACGCTTTCGCGCCGCGCTCGAGGCCATTGCCTACCTGATCGCTCTGGGGGTGCGGGCTCACGTGCAAGCCGGGCAGAAGATCACCCGCATCACCGTGTCCGGCGGCATTGCCCGCAGCGAGCTCATGTGCCGCATCCTGGCCACCGTGCTCAGGACTCGCCTCGAGCGGCTGCAATCCAACGAAGGCCCGGCGCTGGGCGCGGCTGCCACGGCACTGGCAGCCCTCGAGAATCATCATCGCCAGCATCAGAAGATCGACGCGCCTTTCACCGTTGCCGATGCCGTGGCCTGCCTGGTGAAATTCAAATCTCCCATCGAGCCCGAACCCGCCTGGACCGAAACCTATCGCCAGGGACTGTCTGAGTTCGCGGCCCGCATCGGGGAGAAACCATGACGATTCGTAGGGCAAGTTTCCAGCCTGTCAGGCCCGCGCTGCGGGCGTTTGCCGATCGACATGCCGGGCCAGAGCGGGTTGCAAATGAGATTCTGTCACTCGGCAGGCTACCAACTTGCCCCACGTTGTGCACCGACGATGCACGAAGCCGCGCAAATCCGACTGTTTTTGGCATTCTCTACTTGTAGCCTCGCACACCTTTTTCGGTGACAATAACACCCATGCAGGAACCGACCAGGTTCGAATACGTTCTGGGTACGCTCAATCAGGTATGTGCCGGCTTTCTGGTGGCATCGGCTGTCACCGGGCTGTACCAGCTCCTCTTTGCCATGGGCTGGTCGGATCAGCCCTTCTACAACACGTACCAGTTCAATCTGAATATCTTCCATCCAGCGCGGGTGACGATGCTGTGGCTGATA
>JBFWSD010000153.1:0-9462 GCA_050248575.1 Gemmataceae bacterium | reverse complement strand
AGCCGGTGGCGGCATCGAAGAGCGAAACGTCGCGGTCGCGGCCCGCCGCGAGCAGCTAGCCGTCGGGGGAATAAGCGAGGGCACGCACCGGGCTGCGCGTCTTGATCTTGGCCCGCACCACCGGGACCTGCTGGCTCACATCGGCCAGTGTGATGATGTCTCCCTCCGCGGAAGCGGCATCACGGCCTTCGGGGGAGAGTGCCGTGGGCTTGCCGTCTTCCTTCTCGGGGGCTTTCTTGGCTTCCGGGAGGGGCACGCCTTGCCCCACGCCGGCCAGCAACACCACAAGCACCAGGGCAGTCAGACCGTTGCGGCACGTCATCGCTTGGCTCCATCGGAAGGAAGGTGGATTCTCCTTCTTCCAAGACGGACGGCCCGGGGAAAAAGATTGGCCCGCGGGCGGGGAGCAGACGACCTGCCGGGGATCCTGACTGCTACGATCCGTGCCCGGCGTCCGCAACGCCGCGGCGAGCACGCGCCGCCAGCTCGGCTTCGAAGGCGGCGGCCCGTTCGTCGTCCCCTGCCAGATCGAGGATGCGCTGGACGCGCCGCAGCCAGCAAGCACATGGCACAGCGGCTGGTTCCACATTCCGCACCAGCTCATGCGCCAGCTCGATGTGCCCCTGCTCGAAGTAGGCTGCCGCCAGGTTCAGACGATAGGCGATCATGTCAGGATTCAGACGATGAGCTTGCTGCAGCCTGCCCAGGTAGCTTTCGACAGGGTAACCAAGGCGGCACAGATAGAAGGCGATGCCAAAGAGGGCCGCATGATGCTCCGGATTGCGCCGGGCAATGCGGCGGCACACCTTGAGCGCGAGTCGATGCGCGCCGAGTCGCCCCAGCCCGCTTGCCACCATCGGCAGCATTGAATGCGGAAACTGCTCGTCGTCGGCGATGGCCGCATAGATGGTGAGGGCCGGATCACACCTGCCGCTGCGAAAATACAGATCGGCGAGCGCGCAGCGGGCAAGCGGGAAGAGCGGCGTGAGCAGCGTGGCCTGTTCAAGGCACGTCTGGGACCTGGCAAAGTCACGCAGCAGCCAGCGGGCAATCCCTTGCACCTGCCAGAGTCGGCCATCTTCGGGAAACGCCGCCAGCCCGTCCTGGGCCAGTTCGTCCGCTTCCTGCATGCGCCGTTGCTCGCACAGTTCGAGACAGCGGGCCACGAGTTCCTCGGCGTTCTTCATATGCACTCCAACCTATGTTCGTGGCCAGTCGCCAGTCCGTCAGTGGCCAGGCGCAGCTGACCACTGACGACCGGCAATTCGCTACTTCTCCAGCTTGTAATTGCTCAGCTTCAGGCTGGCGGTGCTGACGCCGCCGTTCTCGCTGTCGGGCGAAGTCGTGATGGTGCGGGCTGCTACCGGCAGATCGAAGCTTCCGATCCGTTCCCAGGTCACATGATTGACGATGGTCCGCTTCACGGCCCCGGTCTTCACGTCCCAGTAGGTGACCGTCCACGAGGTCGGCATGAACTTTCCTTCCTTGGTGGTCGCGTTCTCGATCACGTTGATGGTGAACTTGACGCCGCCCATGTTGCGATTGACCACCATGATCTGCTTGTCGCGGATGCGATAGGTGGAGTGCAGCCCGTCGCCGAGCAGGCGGACAAGTCGGCCCTGCGGGTGATCCTTGTTGTCGACAAAGGTGGCGGGAGTGGTGCGTTCGCTGCCGCTGGCGCGGCGATGGGCCACCAGCGATTCGAGGAAGCGGTCGGCCCAGTCGGCGGCGGGCTTGCTCAGCCCTTCGAACTGGCACTTGCCCTTGGCGTCGACCTTGACGGTCCCCTTGCTCAGCTCGCCGTCGATGTTCACTTCGATGTTGGCGCTGAAGCCCTGGAATCCTTCCCATTCGGCGCGATGAGCGCGGGCCTCGGCGAGCAGCTTGGTGGCTTCCGGGTTCTCGGCGACATCGGCCTTGGCGGCGGACTTGCCCCCCACCTGAAAGACGAGCGTGGCATAGTGGCGGGCCTCATCATACTTCTTGCCGTCGAGGTTGCCCGGAGCAGCTTCCACGTGCCGCACACGCAGGCCATACGAGCCGGGCGTGGTGGCTTCGATCTTGAACTTGCCCTGGGCGTCGGTGCTGGCCTTCTGTTTGCCGGCGGGGCTGATGACGGCAACTTCGGCCTCGGCGACCGGCTTGCCGTTGAACAGTGCCTGGAACTGCCCGTTGCCCTGCGGCACGATCTCGAAGGCGAGCTGCTTCCAGGGCTGGACTGCTTCCACCTTGCCCGTGATGAGCTTGGGATAATAGACGAGCAGGAACGGCTTGCTGTCGCCGCGCTGGAGGACGCCGTACTTGCACGTGCCGCCCACAGTGCCGCTGGCGGGGACCTTGATCTCGAAAGCGTTCTCGGCCTTCGACCAGTCGAGCGGGGCTGCCTCACCGCTGGCCTGGCGGGTCATCAGCTTGGTGGCGGCGATCTTCTGGATGTCGACATTGGCGTCGGGTGCCAGCTCCTCGCTGAAGACCACCTGGGCCTTGGCATCGGCGGGCACGATCCAGATGAAGTGGGCCTGGGCGCTCGCAGCGCTCAGGAACGCGACGAGGGCAACGAGGGGGGCAACAAATCTCTTCATGCTCGGTCTCCTGTTGGTGTTTCGCTCGAACAACGGGGTTGCGGGTTTATTGTGAGTCCATCGGGTGGCGCCGGTCGGTCGGGCGTGGGCCGCCCGGCGCCGGGAGCTAGCTTGCAACATCATCAAGATTCGATCGGCGCAGAGTTCTTGTAGCCCTGGATGTTCGATTCGATGCTCGAACGGAACGAATCCAGAACGGTGCGGAGCTCCATCGGCTTGCCATTGCCATAGACGGCAAAGACGGCGATGAAGCGGTTGTAGTACTGCGCGGATTGTTCGGAGTGGCTGGGCGCACTACCCATGGTGGTGCCGATCATGCTGGTGCTGGGCCCAATGCCGAAGGCGACCAGCCGCACCGTAGGATTGGTGCCGTCGGTGGGCAGTCCGTTGGGAAAGCCGGCAGCCGTTTCAATGGCGGCATTGCCTGCCTGGACGAAACAGAGCGTGCGATCCGTGGAGCTCAGGGTGCGGGCGGGCAGCGGCCAGCTCTGCGTGGCGGCATCGTAATCCATGACCGTGCTCACGCCGGAATGAGCAATCGAGGTGGTCCAGCCCGACCCGCCCGTGCCGTTGAGCGAATTGAGATCGAGAGCTTCGAAGGGGACCGTGCCGCCCGGATGGGTCCAGTGGGTGGTCATGACTGCCTGGCTGTTGTCGAGCAAGGAATCCATGCGCTCGGGATAGGAACCGACAGAAGTCTTGTAGATTTCGAGGTTGTGGAGGAGATCGGCGCCGGCATTGGCGGTGGAGGCATTGCCGGCCTGGTCCTCGACGAAGCCGAGACGGGCAATGACCATCGCCGCCACCGAGGCGAGGATGAGCAAGACGACGACGAGCTCGATGAGGGTCAAGCCCTGGCGCGCACGCGCCGCGAAACGCGAACGAAACATACGTCGCTCCTTTAGCAATGAGATCACGTTGTGGAACAGGTTCCAGACGTGGCTGGCTGGAGCGCCGGGCAGACGAGTGAGGCAATCGCCCGGTCGCGCAGGGCTGGCTAGCTGGAAGAAAACGAGTTTTCAAACGGGCACCGCTACCGGTGCAGGATCAACCGATTGCGGCTGGTGATCCGGAGCCGATACCGAACGCCGGCGTGCCGGATGCAGATTTCATTTTGCCCCTGGAATAGCTCTTGTGCATCGAGCGTGCGGGGCTCTGCAAGAGGGATGGCCGGTTTCGGGACTGGTCGCGGCGCGTCGTTCTGGTCGGCGTTGGACATCGTGGCCCTCCCAGAATGGAAACAGGACGCCGCAGGGACAGAGCTGGACGTGGGGGCCTCCTTTCGGATCAGTGTTATTGAGACTCAGTTTCATCAAACTAGCCAGCACCCCACCGATCGTCAAGTTAATTCCTCACCGCATTTCCGCTTTTATCGGAAATACCACGCGATGCGGATGTTGTTGATGAATGAGACTGGCGCGTTAGGGCTCGAGTGGATGCTCGGAGAGGAGGTTGCGAATGCTTAGGAGTCGAAGCGGTGGGCCAACCGGCGGCTGTTGATGTCGAGCGCTTCCAAGATCTTCAGGACCTTCTCCATCGGCACGC
The DNA here is from genome assembly GCA_050248575.1 of Gemmataceae bacterium. Classification (GTDB taxonomy): domain Bacteria; phylum Planctomycetota; class Planctomycetia; order Gemmatales; family Gemmataceae; genus JBFWSD01. The sequence goes on along the minus strand of JBFWSD010000153.1, from coordinate 5,335 downwards.
TGAAATCGAGCGCCCACTGAATGATGTCGAGGTTTTCTTTGCCGGCTTTGAGACGATCGAGAATTCGATCCAGGAGGAGGGTATCGGGCTCAAATTCACGCTGAAGCAGGCCAAAATCGCCACGGTCGAGTTCAACCCAGAAACGTTTGCCCTGCAGGTGTTCCAGCCAGCGCGCCCGCAGGTAGCCCCACCAGTGGTCCTTGACCCAGCGACGAATGGCGGCCTCGCCCAGGTCGTGCCCGGCTTTCTCGCTTTCGATCCACTTGAATCGGAGCGCTTCCTGTTCGCTCTCGACGTAGACGCTGGCCTTGTCCATCGATCACCCTCGCGACCATCACGATCTCGGCTTACCGAGCTTTCGCGATCCTTCGCGAAAAGATCCCCTCAATATCATAGCGTGCCCCCTGTGGCCTTGCAAGGTCGTATGACTGTGCGGAAGCACCCCTGCACGGATGGCAATGTGTCCAGACAGCACAATCGATTCGCCTGTACAGTCATTGCATCACGGGAGTCTAGCTGTCGGGCGAATCTTGCCAGCCCGACCCAATCGTTTGCGAGGGCTCGGTCTCTGCATGTCCACCACTGTTCTGACCCAGGGGGGGCGTTGAGAACAGTTTCGATTCGGGCCCCGACGGCGGCGGCGGCGGCGGCGTCTTTTCTTCGCGAAACTGGGCACGGATCAGCTCACTGATCGAACTGGTCAGACTCGGCGGGCGGAAGATCAGATAGCCCGGCTCACGTTTCGGAGCGTCCACGTTTTCTGGCCACGAGGCGGGCTGCGATACCAGCAAGGTGTTCTTCTCCCCTTCTCCCGTTTCCCCTTCCGGGCCGAACGAGGGGATCGCCAGACCGGCAAACTCGGTCTTCTTGCGAATCGAGCCGTTGCGGAACGGGCCAGCACCCAGTACCCACACGTCCTTCGCCGAGCTCATGGCTTGCAGCGTGCCCGTTTGCAACACGGGCTGCCCGGTGTTCCGGTTGTAGGCAAACACGGCGATCTTGGCCGCGCCGCGCTGGTCCGTCTTCTTGGCGAATGGGATCTCCGGGATCTGCGAGGGCTGCCCGGGCACAACCGCAGGCACGTTCATTGCCGGCACGCCAATCAGAAGCGAGTGGCGATCGGTGCCGACGGCGCCGGCGCGTGCCTCGACGACATAGTGTGCATTCCCGCGATCTTCCTGGAGCAGGCAGCCGCTCGCCAGCAGATGTTGCCGGATCGAGCTCACCAGGTAGCCCCGGTCGACGGTACCTTCGAGATACTGTGGATCGAAGTAAACCTTCTTGCCCGCCAGCGGCGTGAAATCGAGCTGCGAGACGGACGTGTCGATGGCGTTGGAGATGAGCAGCTGTTCGGTAGCAGTACGCTGGGTGTCGGTGAGGCGCGTCGTGCCGCAGCCCGTGAGCGCGTGCAGCACCAGGGCTGCTCCCAGCAAGAGAGTCGATCGAATTCGATCCAGCCAGGTCATCTGTAGCAACGCTCCTCCGCGCGCCGGCCCGGAAGCCGACTGTCAGCCATACCTGTCATGTGCGAACCGCTGGACGGGCTGCCGACATGCCAGATTGCGGAGTGGAGGTCAAGGCGGGATCGCATTGTGCGCGGGGCCAGGTTGCCCGTCTTCACGGTGCCTGGTCGTTCAAGGTCCAGTCGTAGCCCGCGAAATCGACCTGTACAGCGCCGGCTTCGTCGAGCCAGCCCGTATCGGCCTTGGCCGGAAAGTAGGGCTTGAGCTTGCGAACCACCTCGATCGGCGTGGGTGCGAAGTCGCTGCCATACCACTTGAAGATGGGCGAAATGGTGATCTGGCGAATGTCGGGCTCGATCTCGAAGGTGGGGTAAAGGGCATCATCGCGGGCAAAAAACCGCCGCGCATTGTCGTCGAGTTGATCGAGGACCTTGTCGGGGGTGTAAGCGTGATTACGCAAGATCGGGCAACTGCGCGCGCCGCACACCAATCCGAAGTGGATGCGCGGTTCGCCCAGCAAACGCAGCGTCTTGTGCTCGATGCGGTCGAGCGAATAGCGTTCGCCGCCGATCCACTGTTCCAGGTCGGTCCACATGTTGTAGCCCCCCACGTAGGTGAACGGGCTCTTCACGCTCTTGATGGGGTAATCGTTGAGGATGCCCTTCAGGGTCAGGGCGTTGTAGGCATTGATCCAGTACGCCAGCTTTTCTTCCCTGGTGGCATCTTTCTGGAGGTCGACGTTGCCGAGGTGCTCGAGGTAATCGTCGAGCTTCTTCATGTCGGCATGGTTCGCCTTCCAGCGTGCGTAGGCCACCAGCCCTTGAGCGTTGACGTAGTCCCGCAGCAGCTGATCGAAGGCGGCATGATCGACGGCGCCGAGCGCGGGCCTGTCCCCGGTTTGCTGTGTGCCGATCACCGTCTTCGGCTTGAGAAAGAACATGTACGCACCCCAGGCGGCGACCACGACCACGAAGACGCCAAGAATCCACTTCAGCTTGCGCATGATCGATCTTTCCTCGAGCGGAACCACAGCTCAGCCATGAGGGCCAGCAAGAACGGCAAGTACTCGAACCACACCAGCGTGAAATCAAAATAGTTCCACGCCTCGGTCGGGCCGGTGTCCGTGGGGGCCGCGTGATACTCCAGCCAGAAACGAACATAGTAGAGCAAAACCAGCCCGGGCATCAAGAAGTAGGATCGCTGCCCGGCAAATACCATGAACGGCAGGCTCCACAGCAAGTACCACGGGTTCTGCGTACTCGCGAACATCCACCCCCAGAACAGCGTGAGAAAAACGCCCCGAACCGCGGTTTCCGGTTCGGGCCGGCGATAGGCGGCGAAGGCACCCAGCGCGCAGACGGACAAGAGCAAGGTGGCCATCAGCAACTGCGTCAGCCCGAAGGCGGGATCCTTCACAGTGCCCACGAGCTGGCTTTCAAGCAGAACCTCTTCGCCGCTGCGCTGGATCGACTCGCGTACGGCTGCGGGCACCAGCACGAACCAGCGGGCCGGTTGCTCTTCGGTTCGCTCGCGTTCGTCCCAGCGCAGATTCTCCGACACGATCATGAAGAAGAAATCGTTCATCTCCCAGATGGTCAGGAACGTGCGCAAGCCCGCGCCGGGATGATGCGGCCGCGCAGAGACGAAGGCCCCCTCCTCTTCCTCGGCGGCAGGCCCCGCCGGCCGGGTCGCAAAGGGCAAGTAACCGGCAATCACGATGACCGGAATCAGCCCGATGGGCAAAATGGCCCGCCAGTTGAGTCTCGCCAGCAGCACGGTCGACACAAGCAAGAGCAGCACCACGGGATAGCTCTTGGCCAGGATCGCGAGGGCCAGACAGCCCGCTGCCAAGCAGGCTCGGCCCAGGCTGCCCTCCTCTTTCAAGACGCGCACGAGCAAGTAGACAGCCAGCGCGGTGAAAAAAACCGCGATCGAATCGAGATGCGCCGAATTGGCAAACTCCTTGAGCGCCAGCGGGCACCAGGCGTACGCCAGACACCAGCTGGTCGGCTTGCCCAGCTGCCGCAACAGCGCGATGAGCACACCCAGCGTGGCCAGATCGAAGAGGACCAGCACCGTCTTGAGCGCCAGCACATGAAGCCACCAGGGCGCGGCCGCGGGCACCAGCAATGCCGTTGCTGCAAACACCACCTGTGCCAGCGGCGGATAGACGGTCGGCACCTCGCGATGATGAACGCGCTCGAAGATGGTCGTCAGGGCGGGCGATTGCTGCGCCAGTTGCCACAGGGCACGCAGCTCGCTGCCCTCGGGTTGATTCTCGCCGAGGGCAAAGATCTGTTGCTGGCTGTAGTGAAAGGGATTGTGGCCGGCCGCCAGCACGCGGCCGTCCCACAGGTAGCGATAGAAATCGATCTCCTGGATCGGCTCGGAGGGCAGCAACAACAGCCGATAGACCACCGCGAAGCCGACAACGATCCAGGTGAGGGGCCGATCCTGCCCGTCGGCCGGCTGCCGCAGCACCACGGCGAGAGCGGCCAGGTAAACGAGCGTGGCGGCCAGCAAGAGGGCTAGCACTTCGAGAATCGGCCGGTTCTTGGTCGACAATTCCAGCCGGAAGTGGAAACTGAACTGCAAGACCAGGATGTAGAGAACCAGCCCGAGCAGTCCAAGCAAGCTGAGCAGCCTGCGCGGCCGGGTCTCGTTCATCGCGGTAGACTCCGACGGGTTCATTTCCGTATTGGCTCCGGTGGAGGGGCTGAGTAGATTCTACACTCCATCATCGCCTCCACCGACGTCTGGCAATCTGGGAGATCAACATGGCCGCTTGCTATTCACTCTTCTTCGCGCTGGGTCTTTTCGCACCCCACGCGTGGCCACAGGAACCTCCCTTCTATGACGACAAGACCCAGTTGCTCATCTATCGCGATCGGGCCGGCATCGCGCACAAGATCGATACCCCCGAGGACTGGCAGAAACGCCGCACGCACATCCTGGCGAACATGCAGCTGGTGATGGGGCCGCTGCCCGCAGCTGACCGCAAGGTCCCTCTCGACCTCCGGGTCCTGGAAGAGGTCGAGAGGGACGGCCTTGTCCGCAAGAAGGTCTCCTTTGCCGTCGAGCAAGGCGACCGCGTGGCCGCCTATCTCTTCCTTCCCGCCAAGCAGACGGGAAAGCTGCCCGCGATCGTGTGCTTCCATCAAACCAATGGCAAGCTTGGCAAGCGGGAGCCGGCCGGCCTCGGCGGCCGGAAGGCCTACAGATACGGCCTCGAACTTGCCCGGCGCGGCTATGTCACCCTCTGCCCTGATTATCCCTACTTCGGCGATTCTTCCGACATCGACGTCTACAAGTTCGGCTACCAGAGCGGCACCATGAAGGCCATCTGGAACAACATGTGTGCCGTGGATCTGTTGCAATCGCTGCCCCAGGTTGACGGCGAGAAGATCGGGGCCATCGGACACTCGCTGGGCGGGCATAACGCGATGTACACGGCGGCCTTTGATCAACGCATCAAGGCCATCGTTTCCTGTTGCGGCTTCAATGCCTTTCCGAAATACTACGGCGGCAACCTCAAGGGCTGGTCGAGCAATCGCTATATGCCGCGCATCGACACGGTCTACGAATGCAATCCGAAGAAGATGCCCTTCGATTTTCCCGAAGTGGTGGCCGCGCTGGCCCCGCGTCCCTTCCTCACGGTGTCGCCCTTGAAGGATTCGAACTTCGAGGTTTCCGGGGTCAAGGACTGCATCGTGGCCGCCACGCCAGTGTACGGGCTGCTGGGCGCCAAGGACAAGCTATCGGCCCCCCATCCCGATTGCGGTCACGATTTCCCGCCCGACATGCGCAAGGCCGCCTACGAATGGTTCGACCGCTGGCTGAGGTAGGTAGTTCCGCCAATTTTGACAGCTCTT
>JBFWSD010000152.1:0-9463 GCA_050248575.1 Gemmataceae bacterium | reverse complement strand
GAACTGAGAGCGCAGCGAAAAGATTACTGAGGCGAAAACACGCCCCGCTCGCCGGGCCGCCCGCTCGAGGGATTGGCGCAGATCGTCCCGTATTGATAGCACGTGTAGCAGGCGTGGTGCCGCAACTCGTAGGGCCGCTGTGCCTCTTCCAGCGTCTCTCCCAGCCGGGCGTCAGCAGCCTCGATCAGGATCGGGCACACGTACACGCCGCGATCGGTCACCACCCGGCTGTGATTGCACACCAGCAGGGCCTCGTCGAATTCGGTCATCATCTCCGGTGTGACCCGCTCTTCCTGATGGTAGCCGCGCTGTCGGTCCGCCTCGGCCCCCATCCGCAGGGTGGGCAGAATCTTCACGCGCGGGTGGCGATAGCCTTGCCCGCGCAGCATTTCGACGAAGCCCTGAAAAGTGTCGATGTCGTCGGCGTCATCGCGCGTGCGCGTGACGGTGATGATGGGCAGAAACCCATGCGCCAGTAGTTGCCTCACTCCCTTCAACGCCCGCTCGAAGGTGCCCGGGCCGCGCACCGGATCATTTTCTTCGGCCGTGTAGCCATCGATGGAGACGCGAAACTCGAGGCTGTAGGACGATTCCGCTTCGGCCCGCGCCAGCCGCTCCAGCCATTCCTCCTTGAACACGGTGCCGTTGGTGAGCACGGTCGCCGGCCCGTACTGCAACGTCAACTCCAGGATGGCTGACATATCGCGGTTGAGAAACGGCTCGCCCCCCGTGAAGTAGTACTCCTTCACTCCCAGCCCGACCGAAGCATCGAGATGCTTCTTCACGGTATCGAGATCGAGGTAGCCAAAGCTGCGATTGTGCGGGCTGCACGAGATGAAACAGTGCCGGCACTCGAGATTACACAGCGTACCGGAGACCTGGAACCACAGGTCATCGAGATGGGCCAGCGCCACAGCGGGTGCGGGCAAGTCGAGGATCGGCAAAGGAATCGCCATGCTGCCATCCTAGCGGCCAGTCCGTCGCCATGCACGAGCGAATCTGCTGGCGAAAACGTCGTCGCCGTTGGCCAAGAATTGGCCGGACGGCGCCCGATTATCACTGGAAATCACCACTTTCGGGCGCGGCACAGAGATTGCTGCGAGACTGACGCTCTTGAAGACCTTCTAGCCCGAGCCCACGAACTCCAGCCACGAAGGTAGCACGTTTGCGAAATGGTCAGCCTTACCTGGTTGGAGAAACCGCCATGGCTTCGATCCTGGTCGTGGATCAGGAAGAGCCGGGAGCGTCGGCGCTTACGCAGGCCCTGCGGCGACGGGGCCACAACGTCGTGGTCATGGGCACAGTGCAGACCACGCTCGATTGGCTCGAAGAAGATCAGCCCGATGCTATCGTGCTCGAACTTTCTGACAAGAACAGCGAACTGCTGCCCGAGCTTCGCCGGCACTGTGAACAGGTGCCAGTGATCGTGACCTGCGGCGACGGGAGTCTGGAAACGGCCGTAACCGCCTTCGAGTGCGGTGCGTTCGACTATCTGGCGAAGCCGTTCGATCTGCAACAATGTCTGGACACCATCGATCGTTGCCTGCATCTCAGGCGGGTCGCGCCCGATTCGGCTGCGCCTGCGGAAATGCAGCGAGGCGCAACCGCACTTGACGAGATTGTCGGGCAATCGCTGCCGATGCAGCTCGTGTTCAAGCGCATTGCCCTGGTGGCGCCGCGCGACGATACCTGTGTGCTGATCACGGGCGAATCGGGATCGGGCAAGGAGATGGTGGCCCGGGCCGTGCACCGGCACAGTCCGCGCCGCGACAAGCCGTTTCTGCCGATCCACATCGCTTCGCTCAGCCCGAGCTTGGTCGAGAGCGAGCTATTCGGACACGCGCGCGGCGCCTTCACGGGTGCGGACGAGACGCGGCCCGGGCTGTTGCAGCTGGCCGATGGCGGCACGGTGCTCATCGACGAGCTGGGCGATATTCCGCTGCCCGTCCAGGTGAAGCTCCTGCGCGTGCTGGAGCATAACGAGGTCTTGCCGGTGGGCAGCAACCGGCCGCAGCCTCTGGATGTGCGCATCCTGTCGGCCACTCATCAAGACCTGATGAAGAAGGTCTCGGACGGTTCGTTCCGCCACGATCTCTACTACCGACTCAACGTGTTTCAGATTCACCTGCCGCCGCTGCGCGAGCGCCTGGAAGACATCGTCCCGCTGACAGAGCACTTCCTGGCGCGATTCGACGCGCGGGCTCTGCCCCTCTTGCCGGAGACGGTGAAATACCTGAACGGGCTGCGCTGGATCGGCAACATCCGCGAGCTGCGAAACGCGCTGGAGCATGCCGTGATCGTGGCGCATGGCTGCCCGCTCTTGCCAGAGCATTTCCCCCGTCCCTTGCAGGAAGTGCAGGCGCCGGGCCACTCTCTCGAACTGTCGATGCGAAACTGGATCGCCCAGCGCATCCGCCAGAGTCAGCCCGACGCTCCCAGCGACATGTACACCGACATGCTTCGCGAGCTCGAACCCGTTTTGCTGGAAGAAGTGTTACGCCGGGTGCAAGGGAATCGCTGGGTTGCCGCCCAGTGGCTGGGACTTCACCGCGCCACGGTTCGGAAAAAGATCTCGCTGTATAACTGTGAAGCCGAGAGCGGCGCCTAGTCCGTGGGGCGCCAGCTCGACAGAGCGCTGAATCTCGAGCCGTTCGTGAGTTGGCCCGCGCTTTCTCGTATCATGACCACATGGAGTTGAGCGTCAACCTGGGGCGGCTGAAGCTGCGCAACCCGATTTTGGTTGCATCGGGCACCTTCGGCTATGCCCGCGAAATGAGCGGCGTCGTGGACTTTGCCAGGCTGGGAGGCATCGTACCCAAGACGGTGACGAAGCAGCCCCGCGCCGGCAATGTGCCGCCGCGCACCATCGAGACCGCCTCCGGCATGCTCAACTCCATCGGCCTCGATAACGACGGCCTCGACCACTTCCTGGCGCATCATCTCCCCTACTTGCGGACGTTGCCTACCGCGATCGTCGCCAACATCGCGGGCAAGACCGAGGACGAGTTCGTCAGCATGGCCGAACAGATCGCCCCTGGCGAAGGGCTGACCGGCCTCGAATTGAACCTGTCTTGCCCCAATGTCTCGGGGGGCGTGGATTTTGCCACGAACCCGGAAACGACCCGGCGCGTGGTGCAGCGTGTCCGCGACGTCTGCCCGCTACCCATCATCGCCAAGCTGACGCCGAACGTGACCAGCGTGGTGCCGATTGCCCAGGCGGCTCAAGAAGGAGGTGCCGATGCGGTGTCGCTGATCAACACGATCGTCGGCATGGCCATCGACTGGCGGCGGCGCCGCCCCGTCCTGGGCAATGTCACGGGCGGGCTGAGTGGCCCGGCGATCAAGCCAGTGGGCTTGGGCATGGTGTGGCAGGTGGCCCGGCAGGTCCATGTCCCCATCATTGGCATCGGCGGCATCGCCACCATCGACGACGTGATGGAGTTCCTGGTGGCCGGCGCCAGCGCCGTTCAGCTGGGCACGGCGAACTTCTACGATCCGACAGCGTCCGTGAAAGTGGCGGACGCCTTGCCCGCGGCCCTGGAACAGCTCGGTGCCCGCAGCGTCGCCGAGGTGGTGGGCACGCTGACGACCCCCTAGGCTGAGTGGTGCCATGGACGAAGCATTCGATGAAGAATTGCAGTCTAGCCTGGAGCTACGCTACTTGGGCCCGAGAATGCGAATAGCGCTAGTGGTCCGCGTCGACAGCGAGCACGTGTGGCTCGACATTGGAGAAAAGTTTGAAACCACGCTGCCCCTCTCCGATTGGCAGGCAGACGAGGGACCACCCGTCGCGGGCGACGATGAGCCCATTTTCATCGAGGACGACGGACTGGATGTCGATGACCGGCCACTGCGCGTCACCCGCCTCCACCATATCCGCCGGGACCCGCGCAGCAATGAGTGGGAAACCTTCGTGGCGAATTCGAAGTCGGGCGATGTCCTCGCCGGCCGGGTCGCACGCCGCATCGAAGGCGGCTTTCTGGTGAACATTGGCGTGAACAGTTTTCTTCCGGATACCCATGCCCCGAAGGCAATGCTCCAAGATCCGCAAGCAGCCATAGGTCAGTCGAACAACTGGCGTATCATCCAGATCGATCACGAGCGGCGGCACGTCCAGATTGCCCCTGCGTGAGATGCGCCGTTGTCGGGCGAGGTCACCTCACAGCAGCAGCCCGTCGATCTTCTGCCCGATGATGAGATGATGGGGCCGGTCGAGCGAGTCGTGCACGACCGTGTCGGCAGGAACGCCCAGCAGATGATAAACCGTCGCGATGAGGTCGCGCGGATCGTGAGGCTGGGAGACCGGATACGCCGCCAGTTTGTCGGAAGAGCCATAGACCACGCCGGGCCGCGTGCCGCCCCCCGCCATCGCCACGGAGTATACCCAGGGCCAGTGATCACGGCCCGCGTTGTTGTTCACTTTCGGCGTCCGCCCAAACTCAGCCGTCGCCAGCACCAGGGTCTGCTCGAGCAAACCCCGTTCTTCCAGCTCCAGCACCAGCGCGGTAAAGGCCTGATCGAAGATCGGGCACAGCGATTCCTTCATCTGTTTGAAGTGCTGCCCGTGTGTGTCCCAGGAGCCCCTGGGCGTGTGACAGAACTGCACATTGACCATCGGCACCCCGGCCTCGGCCAGACGCCGCGCCAGCAGACAGCGCTGGCCAAACTCCGTCTTGCCGTAACGCTCGCGCACGGCCGCGGGCTCTGAAGCCAGTTCAAATGCTTTCGCCGTCGCCGCCGAACAAAGCAGATTGAAGGCCTGCTGCTGATACGTGTCGAAGTCGGCGGCATTCGCCGACTGGTCGAGTGCCCGCCGCTGAACGTTGATCTGCTGCAAGAGATCACGGCGGCCGCGCATCCGCAACACCGGCATCTCACCATCACGCGACAGCGCCTTGATCTCCACGTCCGCGGGCAATAAATCCTGATCGATGATGAACGGGCTGTGCTTGGCTCCCAGCAGACCGGGGAGTTGCCCGTGCAGCACGGTGCCGTTGTTCCGCCGCATGAGCGGGCCGACTCGCACCCAGGCGGGCAACTCGCCGCCGCCACGCAGCGAATGCAAAACGGCCCCCACGGGTGGATAATCGGTAGCCGAAGGAGGAAAATCACCACGCTTCTGCGCCGCGGGCGGATGCACGTGCCCGGTCATGGCGGGCAAGCTTGCCTGCACGTGGTTGGCGTTCTCGTGCGTGAGCGAACGGAGGATAGTGAGCTTGTGCAGCAGTCGTGCGGAGCGCGGCAACACCTCACTGACGTGCACACCGGGAATGCTGGTATCAATGGCCCTGAATTCGCCGCAGGCGGGCGACGGCGCTTCGGGCTTGGGATCCCATGTCTCTTGCTGGGCGTGCCCGCCGTGCAGGTAAAGCATGATGACCGACTTGGCCCGGCCAAACGTGCCGCGCGGCCTGGCTTGTGCCTGGCTGCGCAACAGCCCGGGCAGGCACAGACTCATCCCCGTGAGACTGCCTACACGCAGCACATCCCGTCGGTTGAGCCGGGCAGCATTTTTGAACGACTCGCAAACGGTGGGTCTGGCAGGCAGCGTCATGGCAAGTCCCCCTACCCTGCAGTCTTTCCATCCGGCGAGCCGCTGTCAACCCCTTGCCCGCGTTGCCCGCCCCATCCGCTCCGTCCCCTTGCTCGCGACGTCTTGCTCTTGTATCCTACAAGCACCTTGCCGAAGTGGCGGAATGGCAGACGCGCCGGACTCAAAAAGCGCACGAGACGAATCGCACAACACCCCGAACCGCACGAAAATACCGTGTTTTTCGGGGTTTTTCATGCGCCCACCATCGGGCTTCACGACGCGGCGGCGCTCTGTTTCTGTCAGTTTCCCTCTCTGGCTGGACACAAAATGCGCCCCAAGTTTTTCGAAAAAATTAGCGCGGCGGTGTAGACAAGCTTAGACCAAACTGGAATGATGCTCCCGTACGGATGGACCACCAAAACGCCTCACGATGACGAGAGCTATTTGGAACAAGGATGAAACAGCAAAAGAAGCGATCAACTTCCCAACAACAACCCCCCATCAGTAAGCGCTACAGCGACGTGTACGGCGTCATGCTCTACACCTCGTTGTCAGAATCAACGATCCGGCGCGCTCTCGCTTCCGGCGAGCTCACCGCGTTCCGGCCCGTGCCAGGTCGCGTCCTACTCGACCTGAACCAAGTTGACCAGTGGATGCAGAGCGGCGCGATTTCCACGCGGGGCGCTCACTTGCACCAGGCCTAAACCGAGCCACAAACTGCGACCAGACCGAGGCCGCCGCGCCCCCGGTCCAGTCGTTCCCCTTTGCTTGCGCGGCGCGTAAAAGGAGGTCTGCCAGTGAACTCGAAGGAGAGGATTACAGTGGAAGACGTGCACAAAGAAATGGACGCGACTAGCGCCTACGACGTGCAGAAAGATATCACCGCGCTAGGTCGCCACATCGACCGGTTGCGACGGAACTGGAAAACGGACGAGCACAAAGCCAGGGTGAAGCAGTTTCTCAAACAGATCGCAGCAGGCATCTAACCAAGGAAAGGAAACGCTAATGAACGATTGGGATGAATGGGCGCGACAGCAAGCAGCCAAGCTGCAATACATGTCGCCGGAATACATCGAGTATCAATGCGAGCATCCCCAGCTCGATGCTGACGAGCGGCGGCTAATTGCTCGCCAGGCTGTGCGGGAGGCCGCTTGCGTGGAGATTGGCGCATCGACGATGATAGCTCGAACGCTGCGCCGGCCCGACAAGAGCTCGCTGAAGTACACCGCCATGGTAACGCGAAAGGGCTCCGTCGGTTTTTCTGTTCGCATCACTGACGGCTGGCCGCCCAACTGGCCGGAAGAATGAGCGTAGTTGTTTCGGCACAACACGCATCCGCGTGTGCCCGAAAATCGAGTGTATCATCTGCATCAATGCGAGCGGCCCGACCCCTGGCACGGGGTCGGGCCGGTCAACCATGGCGGCGGTGACAACGGGCAGCATAACATGCTGCCCATTCGAGGTGAAGACCGGAACCGGAACCCGGGCTACACCGCTCCACTGAAGGCGCATGAAAAACGGCTGGTTCAGGATCCCCAACCGGATCATCACCGAAGGACACGGAAAGGCCATCGGCTATTCTGGCCTCGCCGTCTACCTGTGCCTAGCACACCACGCAGACAAGAGCGGCCTGTCGTGGCCGTCCTATGCAACGATCGCCAAGGAAGTTGGTGGTGACCGGTCCGTCGTTATCGCCGCCGTGCAGCGACTCAGAGAAGCCGGGCTGATTGACGTTCAAGAGCGGCCGCACAAGACGAATCTCTATCGGATTCTCGACCTAGGCAATACCCCACCAGGAGGTGGTAGTGATTTACCACCAGCTGGTGGTGATTCCCCACCAGGGGGTGGTAGGGATTTCCAACCAGGTGGTAGGGATTTCCAACCAGGGGGGTCGGGATTTCCTACCACCGGTGGTAGGAAATCCCTACCCGAACCAGACGCAATTGAACCAGACTCATTTGAACCAGACTCAAGGAAGCAGCAGCATGAACCAGAAGAGCCAGCTGCTGCTGATTTTAATTTGGAAAAAGCCGTCGAGGAAGAATGCAGAGTCAGTGACAGCATCAAGAACCCGGAAGGCTTCAAGCAGGCCGTGCGGAGGAATCCAAGGGGCTACGGATTTGTCCAGTCGCCTGATGGCACCTGGCAACACCCTTCGAAGGCGAACAGGACCAGCTATTCCCGAGTCCGCAATGACGAGAGCGTGGCGGATGCAAAGATTGCCGCCAGAACAATTCGGATTGGCGAGCAGTTTTCCCGAGTCCGCAACGACGAGAGCGCAGCAGACGCCAAAATCGCCGCCCGTACCATTCGGAGCGGTGGCGATTGCAGCCCCCCGGAATCTAGAGGAGCCTGACATGGTTGTGAAGCACGAGGCATTCGAGGCCACTGTCGTCCAGATCGACGAGATGGCCGCCACACTGGCGAGCATCCGCGATGAGCTCCAGCAGGTCGGTAACCTAGGGCCGATTCGGCAAAGCCGGTTGCTCATGAAGCTGGTGGACCTGCAATCGGACCTAGAAGGGGCTGCCAGGCTGGCAGGGCTGATGCGATGAGGCGTGTAACGGTAGGAAGCAATACCAGTACTGCTATTGCTTCCTTAGCGCAACACACGAGGAGAGTAATGAGGCAGACAAGGGTACCGTGCGAGGTGGCTGACGGCATCGTTCGCGTTGCTGGCGTTGTCGTGGGGAAATTGTCGGCATCGTTGTCGGGTGCGGGTTTGGACCGTGACCAGTTGTTGCAGGCGCAAGCCACGCTGGGCACTGATGTGTTCTATCGGCAGGCCTCGTACTACCCGGATGGGTTCGACTGGACGCCACGGTGGGGGCAGTTGGCTTGGCATCTTCGGCGTTGCCCGTGCGGTCAGTGGTTCATCGGTAGTCTGAGGCATCGGCACTGCTCGCCTGCGTGCTTGCGTGTGAGTCAGTTGGCCAGCATGAAGCGGCGTGCAGAGCGTGAGTATCGCGTGGCGCCCACCGAGGCGTCATGTCTTCGTTGCCACGGCGACATGCCCGCGCAGCGTTCGACTAAGCGTTACTGTTCGGCAGCGTGCCGTCAAGCAGCCTGCCGTGAAAGGAGAGTTGCCGCCACAACCAACTGTGTGCCGATGCGCGGCTGTTCCCTTGGTAGTCCAGGCCGCGACGAAGCGGCGGAAGAACCTGTTTCCATGGCTTCGGGGTCCTAGGTCGGGCTGCCGCGGCCACGACACCACAGGGAACAGCCGAGTGTGACCACTTTCTTTCTGCGCAAATGGGGGTGCCGATGCCGATGCTGAACGATGACGACTTCCTCCGGGCTGTGCTCGCGAAGACTGAGGCGGTTTTCGCGCCGAATGAGCCCCGGCCCAGACGTTATCAGAAAGCCTACAAGCAACTCCGGGCCAGGGATCGGGCCGACTACGAGGCGGCTGGCGTGGCCGCACCGAGCAGCAACGACTCCCATGCCGATTTGCACCAACGGGAGCGCCTGAAGGAGCAAGGCCTCATCTCCACGGCCAGGTTGCCCGGGCGGTCGGAGGCGTTCGTGAAGCTCACCGACCTGGGCGAGATTCGGGCCAAGCGCACCCCGCGCGAGGAGCTGGAACTGCTGGCCCGTTCCGCAAGCCTATCGCGGATGGCCGCTAACCTCCTGGGCCAGCTGGCCGCGAGTCTTTGCCCGGGCTGCGGGCGCAAGATGACCACGCGTACCTCTCGCGGCCGGCTGGCATACCTCCACTGCCGACATTGCGGGCGACGGGCGAAGGTTCGCGTAGTTGTTTCGGCACAACACGCTTTCGAGGAAGACCAGAAACCACGGTTATAATCAGCCCACTTTGGAAGGGAGACCCCATGCGTTACTTGACGTGCGAAGAGTACGAAAAAATCCTGCGAAGCGCCCTGGCCCAGCACGGCCTCAGGCCCAAGCAGGCCGACAACCTGATTCGCGCCC